>JBQCEW010000294.1:0-3220 GCA_051959815.1 Solirubrobacterales bacterium | reverse complement strand
CCGAGCTTCCGGCCGATCCCATCGAGGATCTCCACTGCGTCCGCGTCACCCTCGGCCGCGAGCCGCACGAGCCGATGGGCGTCGACCGCGGGGCCGAAGGCCTCCTGCGCGAGCTTCGTGGCGGCCGTACCGCTTACGTAGGCCTCCAGGTGGCCACGGCCGGTGCAGGTGCCCTGGCACGGAATGCCGTCGTAGACGAGCACCGTGTGTCCGAGCTCGCCGCCCTCCCGAAGCAGCTTGTCGTCGATCACGACGCCGCCGCCGACCCCGGTTCCCAAGGTCAGCATCACCATCGTCCGCGCGTCGCGGCCGGCGCCGACCCGATGTTCGGCCAACGCAGCGGCATTGCCATCGTTTTCTATTGAGATGGGGAGGCCGAACCGCTCCGTCATCAACTCCCGCAACGGGACGTCGGCGAGCGGGATATTCACCGACCCGTCGACGCGGCCCGTCCGCTGATCGATCCGCGATGGCAGTCCGAAGCCGATCGCCTCGGTCGAGTCGTCGATGACGTCTTCGACGGCGGCGCCGAGCTCTTCGACGAGCTGCTCCTGCGACTGAAGCTCGGTCAGCCGCTCCCGTCGGTGCTGGACGGCGCCCTCCGCATCGACGACGCCTGCGAGGATCTTCGTCCCACCCACGTCGACCCCCACCACGCGCTTGGCGTCTGCCACGGGTGGCTACCATAGCCCGCCAGATGTCGGCTCCTCGCCAGGAGAAGCCGTACCGCGTCTATCGCGGCGGCCGCGTCAAAGGGAAAGTCCCGGCGATTCCGCGGCCCACGCGCGAACGAGGCGCGAACGGAGACGGCAGCCGCGACTACCGCGGGCCCAGCACCAAGCCGCCGAAGACCGGCTGGCGCGCCTGGGGCTGGAAGCGCTGGACGGGCATCACCGTCCTCGTCCTGATCCTCGCCCTCTTCTTCTGGGTCCTGGCCGGCTACCTCTCTTTCCGCAGCGGAGTCAAGGACGCGAACAAGCGGCTGCCCGAAGCGGCGCGACTGGCGTTAGTGCCCGACAAGGGAATGATCCTTTCGCACCCGACCGACATCCTGCTGCTCGGCACCGACCACTCGCTGAACGCCTCGCGGGCGTCGGACCAGCACTCGGATTCGATCCAGATCCTGCGCACGGATCCGAAGCACCACAAGCTGATCTACCTCTCGATCCCGCGCGACCTCCGCGTCCCCGACATCCCGGGCCACGGTCCGGACAAGATCAACGCTGCCTTCCAGATCGGCGGCGCGCGGCTCGCCACCCGGACCATCCACGAATACACCGGGCTGCCGATCAACCACATCGTCGTGGTCAACTTCCACAGCTTCGCGAAGCTGATCGACAAGGTCGGCGGGATCGACATCTACGTCCCGGAGCGGATCCTGTCGAACAAGTTCGACTGCCCTTACTCGACGAACGAGCGCTGCGCACGCTGGAAGGGCTGGCGCTTCGAGAAGGGGATGCAGCACATGAACGGCTACCGCGCGCTCATCTACTCGCGCGTGCGCGAGAACCAACTCAACCCGGCCGATACAGACATCACGCGCGGGGCGCGCCAGCAGGCGGTCGTGCAGGCGCTGATGTCGAAGCTGTCGAGCGCGGGCACCTTCTTCAAGCTCCCCTTCATCGGTGGCGACCTGATGAAGCCGCTCGCCACCGACCTCAGCCCGACGGAGATGATCCAGCTCGGCTGGCTCAAGTTCCGCTCGGGGACGACGCTCCACTGCCGCCTGGGCGGCACGGCCGACGGCGGCTACATCGATCCGAGTGAGGACAACCTGCGCGTGATCGCGATGGTCCGGGGCGAGTCGGCGCCGCAGCCGCCGCCGCCGAACGGCGACACCTTCCCGCCCGGCTGCTTCGTCAACCGGCTGCCGCCGGGAGGCTAAGCCTCGGCCTTTGTCTCGGGCTTCTTGTCGCCGTCTTTCTTGGCGCCAGAGTCCGAGTCACCGCCGCCGGTGCCGTCCTTGTTCTCCTGCCGGCGCGAACCACGGCCGTAGTCGGTTGAGTAGAAGCCGGAGCCCTTGAAGTGGACGGCGACCGGGTAGAGGACACGCTCCACGGGCTCCGCACCACAGACCTCGCACTTCTCGGGCGCGGCTTCGCCGATCCGCTGGAACAACTCGAAAACGTGTCCGTTCGGACAACGGTACTCATAGATCGGCACGTTCTGACAGTAGCAGCGGGCCTGGCTGGGACCGCCTAGGAGGGTTTGGCGGAAAGCCGCTCGTCGCCGGCGTGCGATGCTCGTTCGCTGACAAGGACGCAGGGAGCGTCAACAGCCGAAGCTATTGGCGCGACTGAGGACGCAGCTCAGCGGGCGAGCAGCGTGCGCCGGCCGCACAGACTGCTTTGCGCCAAACCCTCCTAGTCCCGGGAGCGTTCCCGCTCGAGCTCGACCAGCTCGCGGTAGCACGGCGCGTCCTCGAACGCTGCGAGCCCGGCTCGAGGCGGCCGGGCGGAGGCCCCGCGCCGGCGGCGTGCAGCGGCGATCACCGCAGAGGCGCCGACGAGTCCGCCGAGCACGAAGGTCCGCAGGCGGCGGCCACGTCCCTCACCGTCCATGGGACGATTGTACGGCGATGTCCAGGCTCGTCCTCTGCACGCTCGGTGACCTGATGCTCGACGTGATCGTCCGCCTGGACGAACCGCTGCAGCCAGGCACGGACGCCGCGGCGCAGACCAGGACCGGCTCCGGGGGGCAGGCCGCGAACGTCGCCGCCTGGGCCGCCTCGCTCGGCGCCGAGGCCCGCTTCGTCGGGAAGCGCGGCGACGATCCGGCGGCCTCGCTCGCCGCGTCGGAGCTCGCGCGCCTCGGCGTCGAGGTGTTCGGCCCGGTCGCGCTCGGCCGGAACGGGGTCGTCGTGTCAATCGTTGGAAGGCACGGCGAGCGGTCGATGGCCAGCGACCGTGGCGTTGCGCCGGGCCTCTCCGCGGAGGAGCTCGAGCCGGTGTGGTTCGAAGGCGCGACCCACCTCCACCTGTCGGGCTACAGCCTGATGTCTTCGCCGATCGACGGCGCGGCCGTGCGCGCTGCCTCGCTCGTCCGGAAGGGCGGCGGCTCGCTGAGCGTCGACCTCGCCTCGACGAGCGTGATCGAGCGGTTCGGTGCACAGCGGCTGCGCGAAAGCCTTGCCGCCCTCGCGCCCGATGTCCTGTTCGCAAACGAGGGAGAGGTCGCGGCGGTGGGAATCGATGCGCTGCCCGGGGCGACGTGGGCGATC
>JBQCEW010000293.1:0-7383 GCA_051959815.1 Solirubrobacterales bacterium | reverse complement strand
AATCTACCCCGGGAGGGAAGCAGGCGAGGACGCTTCCTGACAGGGCGGGAGCGCTCCGCTAACTTACTGGCCGGCCAGCCAATTTTGGCCGCCGCGGGAGGCGGTCGTCGGGGAGGGGAAGCGTTGAGCAACCGTACGTTCGTGATCGGGGTCGGGATGACCAAGTTCGAGAAGCCCGGCACCAAGGAGGGCGACTACCCCGACTGGGCCAAGGAGGCGGGGGAGAAGGCGCTCGCCGACGCCGGCATTCCCTACGAGGACGTCGAGCAGGCCTACGCCGGCTACTGCTACGGCGACTCCACCTACGGCCAGCGGGCGCTCTACCAGCTCGGCCTGACCGGGATCCCGGTCGTCAACGTCAACAACAACTGCTCGACCGGCTCCTCGGCGCTGTTCCTGGCCCGGCAGGCGGTCAAGGGCGGCCTCGTCGAGTGCGCGCTCGCGCTCGGCTTCGAGAAGATGGAGCCGGGCAGCCTCGGGGTCAAGTACACCGACCGCACCAACGCGCTCGACAAGCACGCGATGCGGATGTTCGAGATCCGCGACCCGGAGGCCTCGCCGCCGGCGCCGCAGATGTTCGGCAACGCCGGCCGCGACCACATGCAGAAGTACGGCTCCGAACCCGACCACTACGCCTGGATCGGCTGGAAGAACCACAAGCACTCGGTCAACAACCCCTACGCCCAGTTCCAGGACGAGTACTCGCTGGAGGACATCAAGGCGGCGAAGATGATCCACGACCCGCTGACCAAGCTGCAGTGCTCGCCGACCTCCGACGGCTCGGCCTGCGCGATCGTCGCCTCCGAGCGCTACGTCGAGGAGCACGGGCTCTGGGAGGGGGCGATCGAGATCGCCGGCCAGTCGATGGTCACCGACCTCAGCTCGACCTTCGACGAGGACGCCGACTGCATGACGATCGTCGGCTCCGACATGTCCCGCACCGCGGCGAAGATCGCCTACGAGGAAGCGGGAGTGGGGGCGGAGGAAGTGGACGTATGCGAGCTGCACGACTGCTTCAGCGCCAACGAGCTCATCACCTACGAAGCGCTCGGCTTCGCGGCCGAGGGCGAGGCGCACAAGCTGGTCGAGGAAGAAGCGACCACCTACGGCGGCAAGGTCGTCGTCAACCCGTCCGGGGGGCTGATCTCCAAGGGCCACCCGCTCGGCGCGACCGGCCTGGCGCAGTGCTCGGAACTGACCTGGCAGCTGCGCGGGGAAGCCGACAAGCGGCAGGTGGAGGGAGCGAAGACCGCCCTCCAGCACAACATCGGCCTCGGCGGAGCCGCCGTGGTCACCGTCTACAAACCGGCGGCCTAAGGAAGGCCGCCGCAAGCGGAGGAGGAGCACGATGGCGAAAGAGCGACTTTCACTCAGCGGCAAGGTCGTGGCGATCACCGGCGGTGCACGCGGGATCGGCAAGGCGACGGCGCAGGCGCTGGTCCGCAAGGGCTGTCGCGTCGCTCTTGGCGACCTCGACGTCGGGCTGGCGGAGAAGACCGCGGGCGAGCTCGGCGGCGGCACGATCGGACTGCCGCTCGACGTCACCGACCGCGGCTCTTTCGCCCACTTCCTCGACGAGGCCGAACGCCAGCTCGGCCCGCTCGACGTTGTGATCAACAACGCCGGGTTGATGCCGGTGACGCCGTTCGCGGAGGAGAGCGACGAGTCGATCCGCCGCCAGCTCGACATCAACCTCTACGGGGTGATCGTCGGCACCCAACTGGCGATCGAGCGGATGCGCCCGCGACGCAGTGGCCACGTCGTCAACATCGCCTCCTCGGCCGGCAAAGCCGGCGTGCCGGGAATCGCCACCTACTCCGCGACCAAGCACGCCGTCGTCGGCCTGACCGAGGCCGTGCGAGCCGAGCACCGCGAGGACGGCCTCGAGTTCTCCTACGTCATGCCGATCACGGTCAACACCCAGTTGATCGAAGGCCTGAAGGACAAGCGGGGCGTGAAGCGGGTCGAGCCCGAGGATGTCGCCGACCAGATCGTCGACGCGCTGGAACTGGCCAAGGTCGACGTCTACGTGCCCCGCGAACTGCGCGCCTCGGTCGTCCTCGGGACGCTGTTGCCGCGCCGCGCCCGCGAGGCGGTGGGCCGGTTCATGGGCGTGACCGAGATCATGACCGAGGTCGACCCCTCCGCCCGCCGCGCCTACGAGCAGCGCATCGCGGCGAGCGAAGGGCAGACCGAGGAGGCGCCGCAACACGACGCCGCCTGATGGGGCGGATCTACGACGCGACGTGGGGTCGGCTGTTCTCGGCCGTCTACGACAGCGGCCTGAAAGCAAGCGAAGACGCCGGCCTGCGGCAGATGCGCCGCGAGCTGTTGGTGCAGGCGCGGGGGAGGGTGCTGGAGCTGGGTGCCGGAACCGGCCTCAACCTGGAGCTGTATCCGCACGAGGGCCTCGACAGCCTGGTCCTGACCGAGCCCGACCCGCACATGGTCAAGCAGCTGCGCCAGCGGGCGGCGAAGAACTGCCCCGGAGCCGACCTGGTGGAAGCCGGCGCCGAAAACCTGCCCTTCGCCGACGACAGCTTCGACACGGTCGTGGTGACGCTGGTCCTCTGCACGGTCCCCGACCAACCCACCGCCCTCGGTGAGATTTCCCGCGTCCTCGCGCCAGGCGGCCAGCTTCTCTTCCTAGAGCACGTTCGCTCCCGCAATCCCCAGCTCGCCAAGTGGCAAGACCGCTGGGAGCGCCCCTGGCATTTCCTCGGCAACGGCTGCCACTGCAACCGCGACACCGTCTCAGCCATCACCGCCGCCGGCTTCACCCTCGGCGATGTCGACCATGGCAGCCTCCCCAAGGCCGCACCGATCGTCCGCCCACTAGTAGCTGGAAATGCCCATCTATTCTGATCGAACCCTGTAATGGCTAGAACTATCGAACCTGGCACCAATTTTCGACTTGACCCCGAGCGCGAACTTGCCGCACTCGAAGAAGCCTTGCTACCGGCCTCAGGGCGCATCGTGGTTCTCCATGGCGCGCCAGGCTCCGGCAAGAGCTCTTTGGCATATCTCTTTGTTCAACGTCTAGGTGCTCAGTTTCCTGGAGGAGTCGAGGTGATCGTTGGCACTTCGGCTGGATCGTCAATAGGGAGTCGCTTTGAACAGCTAGACCCTCAGCAGAAAGCACTCCTTGTAATCGATGAAGCCGATCGTGTCCCAATTGACGAAATCAGTCACTTGATTACTAGGTGCAAGCGGGAGTGGCCCCTAACCAGTCTTTTGATGATCTCCAATATCCCAATAATGGCCAGCCCTGACACGCTCCTAATTGAGATGCCACCCCTCACGGCGAGGGAGATGATCGATTTCCTTCGTGATCAAGCCCCTGTCTCAGAAGAGCGACTTGATGCCCTGGTACCTCTGCTTGAAGGCAATGTAGAAGCCGCCGAACTTGCCTCCCGGCGACTGGCTGCAGGGGTTCCGTTGGAGCGAATTGTCGAGTGGTTCGAGTCCGGCAGGTTCTCGCCGGCTTTCGACAGCGGCGGCGAACCTCTCGCGGCAGATTCGCCTGGGCGGCAGCGTCTCGATTTAGCCATCAAGGAGATAAGTGACGATCTCATCCAGGAACTCGCCGCTCACCCCGAGCTCCTCTACAGCCTCCAGCCTCGAAAATTCGAGGAGTTAGTCGCAGAGCTTTACTCACGCCGCGGATTCGAGACCAACCTTACCCCAGCTTCTGGAGACGAAGGGGCGGATGTCTATGTGGTCTCACACAGTGAGCTGGGGCGGACTCTGTGGGTGGTGCAGGCTAAACGCAACGCTCCCGAGCGGAAGGTCGAAGCGGCTTTGGTGCGTGAGTTGCTAGGCACTGTCCTCGCTAAACACGCGAGCGCAGGGATATTGATTACCACTTCTTTCTTTCAGCCTGGAGCGAAGCGGCTGGAGCGAGACCTCGAGTTTCGCCTCAGCCTTAAGGACTACCTGGACCTACAGCAACTACTGCGGGGGACGCCCTAGTTGTGTCTACTTGTCGGGGTACTCGGTCTTGAACTTATGAGTCAAGTCGTACATCGCCCACGGCTGCAAGGCGATCCAAAGGCCGAGAAAACCGACGGAGACCGCCGTCCACGCGAACAGCAGCTCTTCCAGGCCATTCAGCGAGCCACGGTGACCGGATAAACCCAGCCCGATTCCGATTCCAATAAGCGCACATGACCCGATACCACTTGCGATTCCAACCCAGTTCTCACGCTCAGAGCCGCGTTTAGAAGAATTCTGGAGGACCCAGCTCGTGTGAACGGCGTAGGCGACCAGCAAAGTCGCGCCGACTTGTGCAAAAGCTCCGGCGACATCTCCGGATGGACTGGGCAGGAGCTGCTTGAACGCATACGTGGCCGCTGCAGTGCCGATGAAGATGACCCAGACGGCCTCGACAAAACCGCGTCTCGTCGGGGATAACCCGCGCAGGACCGGCAGCTTCCACCAGAATTCCTTCATAGAGCGCGGAAGGCTAGGCCGCAGCCAGGACACCCTCATCCTATGCCTAATGCACGATAATGGCGGTTATGTCAACTTGAGCAAGGAGGCCCGGGAACAGGTCCTAGCCGGCCTTTTCGATCGCTTCTTCTAGGGCTCCCTGGGATTCCGGAGTTCCAATGGGTTCCAGGCCGTTGGTGCTCGGGCCTTTGATGGCGAAGGACGGCGTGCCACCGAAGCCGAAATGCTTGGCTTCTTCGGTCGTGGCCTCGACTTGGTCCAGGAGCTTCTTGCGGTCCTGATTCCACTTGGCGAGGTCCTTGACGCCGGCTCCTTTGGCTATGGCTTCGAGGAATTCGTCGTTTGCGTAGCCGGAGTCCTCTGGGCCCTGGTTACGGTAGAAGAGCTCGACGTAATTCCAGCCGCGGCTCTGTTCGCCAGCCGCCAGGGCCGCGGCGCCGGCGGGCAGCGACTGCTCGCCGATGATCGTGAAGTTGCGGAAGTCGAGCTTGACTTCGCCTTTCTTGACCTTGCTTTCGATAATTGGCGGCAGGATTTCTTCCGAGTAGTGCTTGCAGACCGGGCACTGCAGGTCCCCGAACTCGATCAGTTCGACGGGTGCCTTGGGGTCGCCCAGCACCATCCCTTCCTGCGGAATGTCGGTGAGGAGCTGCTTGACCTCGGCGACTTCCTCGAGGTTGGTGTCGCCACCGCTGCCGTTGGAGGAGTTGACGACGATCAGGACGAGCACGAGGGCAATGGCCAGGAACACCGCCCCGGCCGCCATCTGCAGCAACCGCTGGCGGCGCTCCGGGTCAGCCCTCACTCGGCACCGCCGCGTCTGCCCCCGCGTACGCAACCAGACGCGTCGCGCCCAGCAGGAACAGGATCGTCATCAGAACGGCGCTGGCGACGCACCACTGGCAGATCGCTTCGATCTTGAAGATCTCGATCCAGGTCAGGTAGACGCTGAAGCCGAAGCCGCCGAGGGCGACGACGAAGCCGCCAAGCCGCGCCGCGTCGTTGACAAAAAAAGCGCTCGCCAGCAGCAGCACGTAGCCGACGATTCCGAAGACAGCGACGTTGACTCCGAGCAGGTGCGAGTAGGAGCTGTTGGCGACGGTCTCACAGCCGGTCCCACCGGCGAGGCAGGTCGGCGCGCCGCCGCCAGAGTCGGCGATCGTGATGTAGGCGGCGACGCCCACACCGAGCGCCGCGACGAAAGCGATCAGGCGCCGCAGGGTCCACTCGCTTGGGAGCTTCATCGCGCGGAAGATATGGCTTTCCCGTAAAACGCTGCTAAGGCGCGCGAGAGCTTGCCGCCCTGCCAGGCCAACGGCGACTCGCCTCCCTTCTCGGTGACCAGCTCCGCGTGTGGGAGCGCCTCGGCGTAGGCGGCGGCCGCTTCGTAGGGATGACCGGGATCGGCGTCGTCGTTGCTGGCGACGACGAGCGCCGGAACGTCCAGCGACGTGAGCTCCTCGAGCCGCTCGAACGGCCGCGAGCGCGGCACCTCCCGCAGCGCCTGCGTCAGCGCCGGCAGGTCCCGTTGGCGCAGCATCCGCTCGCGGGTGAACCGCAGCACCGAGTCGCGCCAGCGCGGGTCGATGCCCTGCTGCGCGCCGATGTAGGCGACGAAGCCGTCGATGCCGCTCCCTTCAAGCGCCGCGGCGAGGCCGTCCCAGTAGTCGAGTGAGGACTGCGCAATCTCACCGACGTAGACGGGCCCGATCACTACTAGTCCCGCCAGTCGCTCCGGATGCCGCAGCGCGTAGGCAACGGCCGTGTGCGCGCCCATCGAGTGCCCGCCGAGCAGGAACCGCTCCTCCCCGACCTGCTCATCCACGACCCGCTCCAGGTCCCCCACCAGCTCCGGGTATCCATAACCCTCCCCCACCGGTGCTGAGCCGGATTCGCCGTGCCCGCGCGCGTCGTAGGTGACGACCCGGTAGCCCGCCCGCGGTAGCGCCCGCGAGCCGTGCAGGACGTAGCGCCGCGTCGCGGTGATGCCGTGGCAGAGGACGACCGGCGGCCCCTCCCCTTCCGCCTCGCCCCGCAGCAGGGGCTCGGACCCGACCGCGAAGGCCTCCGACTCGTCCGGCATCAGCCGAGCGAGGCGACTGCGCGCTCGAGGTCCTCCACCGACTCGTAGGTGCTGCCGGTCCGCGAGACGGTCCGGTGGCGGACGATGCCCTCGCCGTCGACGACGAAGATCGCCCGCATCACGTAGCGGCCGCCGGGAGCGTCCTTCAGCTCCGTCAAGCGCGCCAGTGGCCCGAGCCAGCCGGTGACGCCGTAGCTCTTCGCCACCGCCAGATCCTCGTCGGCGAGGAGCGGCACGTTCAGTTCCTGCTCTTTCACCCAGTGCTCGTGCGAGTCGACCGACTGCGGGGAGATGCCGAGCACTTCCGCGTCAAGGGCGTCGAGGCGATCGCCCTGGTCGCGGTAAGAGCAGAACTGCTTGGTGCAGACGGTGGTGGCGTCGCCGGGATAGAAGGCGAGGATCACGTTGCGGCCGCGGTAGTCGGCGAGCCGGTAGGTCTTGCCGCCCGTCCCGGGCAGCGCGAAATCGGGAGCCGGGTCGCCTACGTCCACCTTGGCCATCTGGCCAGATTAACGGGGGCTACCCGTGTTCGATCGTGACTTCTTCGATCAGGACGGTCTGTTTCGGTTTTTCTTCCGCCCCGCCGAGTTTTTCGATCCGAGTCACCGCCGGGAAACCCTTGCTGACTTTGCCGACCAGCGCGTATTCGGGTGGCAGGCCTGCATCGGGCGCGGTGACGACGAAGAACTGGCTGCCGGAGCTGCCCGGCGGTTCGGCGGCAGTCTTCGCCATCGCAACCACGCCTTTGGTGTAGGCGAGGTTCGACGGCGGTTTCTCTTCGACGGTGTAGCCGGGGCCGCCTTCGCCGGTGCCGGTCGGGTCGCCGCCCTGGATCACGAAGCCGGGAG
>JBQCEW010000292.1:0-4531 GCA_051959815.1 Solirubrobacterales bacterium | reverse complement strand
AATCCTCGAGCTCACCCGCCGTCGAAATTCGACGTTTTGCCGCTCTGGCTGCCGTTTCTGCTTCAAGCTTTAGGGCGGCGGCTACCGCGGCGTCCCGCTCGACGACACTTGGACGAGGGCGGCGATCCCCCACAACGGTCTTGGTTGCTGGTTCCGCTGCGCCCATCACTCCAATCGACAGCTCGATCAGTTCAATGCGGCGCGCGACCGGACGCTCGTCCAGTAGCTGTCCGTCTGGTCCGATCAGTGAAACCCCCCAACTAGTTCCGCGCGGCCCTCGGGGCACGCGCACTCCGGTTGTTCGTTTATTCCAAGGGAGATCCCGTGCCTCGCTGCCGTCCTCAGCTTGGGCAATCTCACCGGGGAGATCAGACACCTTCCAATTTCGAACGAGCAGAGGAGCGCCATCCAGCTCTGACCTCACGAGCAGCGAACAGGAGAACGGATCGATTTCGTTTGAATTCCAGGCGATCGAGATCGTCAATAGGTCATCGTCATGGTTCGGGACAACGTCGGCTATCCAAGCGGTTCCCTGTGCTCGCCCTACAACGAAGGAACTCGGGGCAGACGTATCCTCGGTGCCAGGCCAATAGATGCCGAGTAGATGGATGGGCCAATTGGCGAAGCTTTCGGTTCCGAGTAGTTCGTCCTGAGTCCGCTGGCCGGCGGGCTTGAAGGATCGTGCGCCTCTCACCCAAATGCCTTCGGAGAAAGGCATGTCCGGCGAATCGACCTTCAGAGAGACCCCTCGAACGGGGCGCTTGATTTCCCAGAGCACATGATGGGCGTCGCTGTCGCCTTCTTGGGCAAGCAGCTTTGAGGCGCTCCATTCCTCTCCTACAAGGTGGTACGAAGCCGAGCCGAGCTGAAGGTGACCTTCTTCGAGTTGTTCCACCGTTATCTGCCAATCGGCGGGGTCTATGACGGCCCGGTCGATAAAAAGACCAGTGAAGGGTTCCTCCGAAAATGATGCTCCCAGGTCTGGTTCATTTCTCGCCGTGTAGCGACCCCGCGTGGCAGGTTGAAGCTCGCCCCAGTGCTTCCAGCTGCCTTGCGCAGCTTCTAGGGGCAGGGTGAGGAGCGATCCAGCTCGGATTCTTCTTTGCTTGTTCGCAGCTACCGATAGCACTGAGAGGACCGCTGCCTCTCCCTCCTCGGGAGCGAAGTCTGCTGGGATCTGACTCATCGTTGGAATTCCGGAGTTTCTTGGCGTTTTCTACGCCATTGGCAAGACGCTATTTTGAAAGCTGTTCCAGTGTTTGGAGATCTTCTTCCAGCCGTTCCTTGAGCTTCTCCTGGAAGCCCTTGTCGGCGCGGCGAGTGGCGATGTGTCTGTATATGGCTGCTCGGATCGCTTCTGAGATCGATACCTCTTCGGCGCGGGCGAGGGCCTTCACTTCCGCCGCCAGCTCGTTGGGCAGGCGGAGGCTCATCACCTTCGTCTGGTCGTCGTTCATCGTTTGACCTCCGCTCTACGCAGGCGCTGGAGGGCCGGTGGGCTCGGCAGATAGAAGTCGCCGTCGACCTGTCGGCCCGGGCGCCACTCCATCCCCTCAAGCAGCTCGCAGGGCGAGACATTCGTGCCCGCGGCCAGCTTGAGGATCGTGTCGATGCGAGGCAGGGCCAGGCCGCGCTCAAGCTCGCTGACGTTGACGCGGTTCATGCCGACGAGGTCGGCTAATGCTTGTTGGGAGAGATCGGCGCGGCGGCGGCTGCGCTTCAGGTGGGCGCCGAAACGCTCGCCGAGCGGCGAGGAGTTGCGGCTCACCAGGATCGCCCCCTCGGTGAGTTGAGCCTCCAGCTCATCCCGGCCAATAGCTCGCCCGCCGCCACTTCGACCGCTCCGGCGAGCTTGACGAGAGTGTCTAAGCGCGGGATGCGCCGGCCGTGTTCCACCAGGGCGACCTCGGTGCGGTGCAGGCCGGCGCGATCGGCGGTGGCGGTCTGCGAGAGGCCGACGCGGCCCCGCCGCTCGGTCAGGTTCTCCCCGAAGCGGAGGCCGAGCGCCACGGTCTGGGCGTCTTTATGGCGTCCCATGGCTCAGCCCTCCAAGCCGAGGGTGGCGAGCACCCACGGCGTCTCTTTGACGAGGTCGGTCGCCTTGTAGAAGTGGGCGACCGAGCCGCGAGCCGGCGCTTCGCTGACGATCTCCAACGCGCCCTTTTCGGCGAGAACGCGGACGTGGTAGCTGACGTTCGACAGCGGCGCCTTCTCAACCAGAGCGAGTTCCTTGGGGCCCAGGCCGTCGACCGCCTCCGATTCGACGTAGCGCCTCAGCAACGACCGGCGAAGCGGGTGCCCGAGGGCTTTCAGCAGAGCGTCCTCTTGGTCGCGGGCCATCAGGACGCTCCTCCGGTCAACTCGAAGTAGCGGACGGCGGCCCGCGTCGGCCGAACCATTTCGTCCTCGCCGGGGCGGTGGAGCAGGCCAGCCCCGGCAAGTTCGCGGACCGCTCGCTCGAGCGCATCTGCGTCGCCGAATGACGTCGATCCGCCGCCGGTCATTTCTCGGGTCAACTCGTCCCGCGTGAGCGTGGCCGGATGGTGCTCCAGCACCTGCCGTAGTACCGCCGCTTCCTCGCGCTCGTCCTCATCCCAGGTGGTCAGGCATCTGGTGGCGCCAGGGGCCGTAGATTTCTCGTTAGCCATAGGGAGCACAGTTTCCTTGTGGTCAGGCCCTCGGTTGGCGTCTTCAGCGCCGCCGGGGGCCGCTTTGTTTAGTTGTTCGCTACTTGGTGTTGCCGGCGAGGTCGTAGCGGCGCGGCTTCTTGCCAGCCAGCCTCACCTTCTTCTCTTTCTCCAGCCGGCCGAGGCAGTTGCCCACCGCGCCCGAGGAGCGCTTGATCCCGTGCGCGACCTTCGTCACCGTGATCGGCAGCTCGCCCTTGTGCTTCTTCATGTAGCCGAGGACGAGGCCGTCGAGCTGGCCGGGCCGCAGCCTCGGCTTCGGTTTGCCCTTGGTCGCCTTGCTTGCCATCGCATCTCCTTCTTCCGGGCGGCCTCGTCTGCCAAGGCCGCTCTTGGTCGGAGCGACGTGGTAGCTCCGCGCCTGCGGAAAAGCGAGTCGAAATCGACGCGAATCGGCGTCAATCGCTGCGCATCGGCGGCATTTGGGGAACTAGTTCCCCAAATCGGAGGCGAAATGAGGGGCGGTTCCAAAATCCCCGCCGCTGGCCAAATCGCCAGGTGCAGGGATTTCGTCGGTAAGCGGCTGAAGGGATTCGAACCCTCGACCTTCTGCATGGCAAGAGTGATTCGGCTTTTCGGCTGTTTGCGGCTATTGGGATATTTCGCCTTGCAGAGCGAAATATCGTGAACCGGCAGCTCTCGGCTTGCGGCTGTCTGCGCGCATGCTGTTGACCCGCTGTTGACCCCGCGAGAGATCAGCCGCAAGTCAGACGGCCCCGAGCCAAGCGTCTGTCTCGCGGGCAATAAGGATCAACGCTTCCGAATGAGCCCTCGATGCACGTCCCAAAGCAGCGGGCAAATCCTCATCATCTGCGTCCGGGATCGGAGCTTGGTCTAGCACGGCTTCGATCTCCGCCGGATCAGCAACCTGCTCCCTCACAACCCGAAGCACAGCCACCCGATGCACCCCGACCAACTCGGCGAAATCGCGCACAAGAGCGGAGGGGTCCAAGGGCGCGGGATCTTCGACCCGAGCCGTCAACCACGTAGGGAGTCGATCAATCGCCTGAGGCATCGTGCGCCGAAGATCATCGGCGGTCTGCGGGTCTCGGGCAAGCTCGGCCACCAAGCGACCATGGCGACGCAACCGCTCAAAGATGTTCTCGAATTCAAGTTGCGCATCGCTGATCCTTGGCGGGTTGTCCTCGCCGTTCCAGAGCGATTCCCATCCCTCGCGCGAAATGTCGGCCCCGATCAGGGTCCGGCGAACCGCGGCCTCCACGTCGTGGCGCTCAGATGCCTCCATATCCGCAGAGTAGAAGTCGGTTCGGCGGCTGATTGCCATCAGGGCATGGGGTCCAGCGGCTCGCCCAGGTCAGCATCCAGAAGATGGACATAGGTGTCCAAGGTGAAGCTCGGCGAGTGATGACCGAGCCACCGCTGGACCTGCACGGCGTTTCGACCTTCCGCAAACAGACGGCTTGCCACGGTGTGACGGAAGGTATGGAAACCAGCCCAGTCAACCCCAACGCGCTCGCAGGCTGGCCTTAGGACACGAGGCAAGAGATTGTCAGGGTCGTGCGGAGTTCCCGTCCCGGTCGTGAACACAAGCTCATCCGACTGCACATCCAAAGACGCCAGATGCCTCGCGATCTCCACCGGAACAGGGATATCTCGACGCGCATAGCGCGACTTCAGCGGGCCGACGATCAGGCCCTCTCCCTTCCGTCGTCGAATCCGCTGCCGAACCTTGATGTGGGGACGATCAGTCGAAACCGCGAGATGGCGCCCTTCAAGGGCAAGCAGCTCGGAGCGTCGCAGCCCGGTGCAGGCCAGCAGCCTGAACATAAGCCGGTGGGCCTCATCAACGGACTCAACTACCTGCTCCATCGACTCGACCATCT
>JBQCEW010000291.1:0-5471 GCA_051959815.1 Solirubrobacterales bacterium | reverse complement strand
TCATGTTCTTCGCCAACCCAGTCGCCGCCCTGCGCAACATCCGCCAGGCGCTCGTGCCCGGAGGACGCTTCACCGCCGTCGTCTGGCGGCGCAAGCTCGACAACGAGTGGGTCCGCCGCGCCGAGGAGATCGTCGACGACTACCTCGAGCACCCGGAGGAGACCGACGAACCGACCTGCGGCCCCGGTCCCTTCTCGATGGCCAACGCCGACACGGTCAGCGAACAACTCAAAATCGCCGGCTTCGAGGAGATCGGGCTACAGCGCTGCGACCTGCCGATGAAGGTCGGCAAGGACCTCGACCAAGCGGTTGAGTTCGGCATGGCGCTAGGCCCGGCCGGGGAGATCCTCCGCCTCTGGGGCGACCGCGTCGACGAGATCCGCCCCGAGATCGCCGCCAAGGTCCGCGCCGCAATCGCCGAGTTCGAGGGCCCCGACGGCGTCTACGCCCCGGCCTCTACCTGGATCATCACCGCGAAAGCGTCGCAGGACTGAGCGGTGCTGGGGAAGGGTGCCGACATCCTCCTCCGGAATTGCGCAGCACGCGGCTCCGCCGCTTAGCTGCAATCGAACAGCGCGGGCTACGCCCGCGCAAACATCGGATTGCATAGGCCGAACATTCCTCCGGAGGACGTCGGCACCCTTCCCCGATCGCCTCCGGCACACGCTGAAGGACGAGAGCAAGTCGTGGTTCCTTTGTCGGCTCCTGCACGACAAAAGAACCACAGGATCGTTGGAGCCAGCTCCAGCTCTAAGTCTGGTTCCTTTGTCTGGGTATAGACGACAAAGGAACCACGCGATTTGAGCTCGCAGTAGCTGTTCTGAGCCGAGGTGCGTGTGGAGAGGGCCGGTACCCCGAGGCGGGAATGTTCGGCGATATGCAATCTGATGTCTGCGCGGCGAAGCCGCGCTGTTCGATTGCAGCTGAGCCGCGAAGCGGCGTGCTGCGCACTTCCCGGGGAGGGGTACCGGCCCTCTCCCCGACCGCGCCCAATAAGGTGTGGTTATGGCTGACACCGCGCAACGCGAACCGATCGCGCCTCGCTTGGCCGCTGTCCGGGAGCAGCTGTCCCTGCTCGCGGACTACCTTTGACCCGGCGGCACTAGAGAAAGAAGCCGCCGCGCTCGAGGAGGAGATGGGCCGGCCGGGCTTCTGGGACGACCAGGAGAGCGCTGCCAAGACTTCGGCTGCGCATGCGCGGGCGCAGCGGCGGTTGGAGATGTTCCGGGAGCTGGAGAGCGATGTCGCCGATCTTGGCGATCTGGCGGAGATGGCTGACGAGGACGAGGAGATGGCGGGGGAGCTGGATGCGCAGCTGCGCTCGGTCGAGCAGCGGCTCGCCGAGCTGGAGGAGGCGCGGCTGTTCAGCGGCAAGTACGACGCCGGCGACGCGGTCGTCACCGTCCACGCCGGCGCCGGCGGCACCGACTCCCAGGACTGGGCCGAGATCCTGCTGCGGATGTACCTGCGCTGGGCTGAACGGCGCGGCTTCGGGGTGGAGATGGTCGAGGCCTCGGCGGGGGAGGAGGCCGGGCTCAAGTCCGCCACCTTCATCGCCCGCGGCGAGAACGCCTACGGCCTCTTTGCCGCCGAGCGCGGCGTCCACCGGCTGGTGCGGATCTCCCCCTTCGACTCCTCCGCCCGCCGCCACACCAGCTTCGCCCAGGTCGAAGTCGGTCCGGTCGTCGACGAAAACGTCGACGTCGAGATCGACGAGGGGGACCTGCGGATCGACACCTACCGCGCCTCCGGCGCCGGCGGCCAGCACGTCAACAAGACCGACTCCGCCGTCCGCATCACCCACCTGCCGACCGGCGTCGTCGTCCAGTGCCAGAACGAGCGCTCGCAGACCCAGAACAAGGCGGTGGCGATGCAGCTCTTGCGCTCGCGGCTGATCGAGCTGGAGGAGCGCAAACGCTCCGAAGAGCTGGCCAAGCAGCGCGGCGAGGTCAAAGACGTGGCCTGGGGATCGCAGATCCGCAGCTACGTCATGCACCCCTACACGATGGTCAAGGATCACCGCACCGAGCACGAGGTCGGCGACGTGCAGCGGGTGCTCGACGGCGACCTCGACGAGTTCGTCCGCGACTACTTGAACAAGACCGCCGCGGCGTCGGCCAACTAGCGCCTGCGACGATGCCCGAGCCGCTCTTCCACCTCGAACGGGCGCCGAGCGGCGAGCCGGAAGGACTGCTGGTCCTCCACCACGGCCGCGGCACCGACGAGCGCGACCTGATCGGGCTTGCCGACTTCCTCGACCCCGAGCGGCGGCTGCGGGTGGTGACGCCGCGGGCGCCGCTGCAGCTACCCGGCAGTCCCGGCTACCACTGGTACCTGGTGCCGCGGGTCGGTTACCCCGACCGCGAGAGCTTCGAGGCGGCCCGCGCGGCGCTGGCCGAGCTGCACGACCGGCTCTGGGATGAGAGCGGGATCGGCCCCGAGCGCACCGTCCTCGGCGGCTTCTCGATGGGAGCGGTGATGAGCTACGCGATGGGGTTCGGGGCCGACCGGCCCGCGCCGGCCGGGATCCTCGCTTTCAGCGGCTTCGTGCCGACGGTCGAGGGCTGGGAGCCGAGCCTGTCCGACCGCACCGACCTGCCCGTCTTCATCAGCCACGGCAGCCGCGACCCGGTGATCGGCGTCGAGTTCGCCGAGCGGGCGCGCGAGCTGCTCGAGACCGGCGGCCTCGACGTCACCTACCGCACCTCGGAGCTGGGGCACCAGATCGACCCCGCGCACCTGCGCGAAGCCGCTACTTGGCTCGGTGACGTGCTCGCGTAGCGAGGCTCAGTCCGCAGCCGGCGGGGGTGCCGGCGGCGTGGAGGTCGACCTCGAATTCGCGGGCGGCCAGGGCCTTCGCCATCTGCTTGGCGCTGAGCGCGAAGGTGTCGTGGAAGACGCCGTTCTGGTGGAAGCGGGCGTGGTCGCTGCCGAGGTGCAGCTTGCCCTTGCCGCCGTGCAGGCTCGCGTCGACGGTGACGGCGGCGGGTGCGAAGGCTTTGTAGTGAACGGTCAACCGGACCTCCCCGGAGTCGGGCGCAATGACGAACGAGGCGTCGCCGTCTTCCAACACGCATTCTTCGGCTTCTTCGGCTTCAGCCTGTTCTTCTTCGCAGCGTTCTTCTGCTTCTTCGTCTTCGGATTCGCAGGCGTTAGGTTCTTCTGCTTCTTCGTCGTCTTCCGCTTCGGATTCGTCTTCTTCCTCGGCGGCGGCAGCGGCGAGCGGGGGCACCTGGGCCGGGGCCGGCAGGGTCAGCGCGTGCGCCGAGGCGGCAGCGGCGAGCAGCATCAGGGAGAGGAGCAACAGGACGAGCAGGAAGGGGAGCTTTCGGAGGTTTCGCATCAGCCCCTTGATCGGAGCCGGAGCGTTTTCCCTTTAGCGCTCTGGACTCTCGTCCAGAACGCCCTCCAGCTCCAGCAGGGCTTCCTTCATCGGCAGGCCACCGCCGTAGCCGCCGAGGGCGCCGCCCGTGCGCAGGACGCGGTGGCAGGGGACGACGAGCGGGATCGGGTTGCTGCCGCAGGCGGTGCCGGCGGCGCGGACCGCACGCTCGTTGCCGGCTTTGCGCGCCATCTCGGTGTAGCTGCGGGTCTGGCCGTAGGGGATGCGGTTGATCGCCCGCAACACCCGCTGGCGGAAGCCGCCGCTGAGGCGCCAGTCGAGCGGCAGGTCGAAGCGCTCCAGCTTGCCCTCGAAGTAGAGGTCGAGCTCGCGCCGCGTCTCGTCGAGCTCGCCCGGCGCCTCCAGCACCCGCGGCGAGACCCGCTCGGCGAGGTCGACCAGCAGCTCGTCGGCGTCCTGGTTCGGCAGCCCGACCCGGACCAGGCCCTGCTGCGTCTTTGCCAGCAATAGCGTCCCGAAGGGCGAATCGGCGGTCGTGTAGGCGACGTCGAGCAGTCCCTCCTCGGCGGCGCGGGCGGTGAACTTGCGGATCGCGGCCTCAGTTGCGGTGCTCATGCCAGCTCCTTTCTCAGTCGCTTCAGTCCCTCGTGCAGGCTGCGGCGCGCCGCCTCCGGCGAGCAGCCGAGCGCGGCGGCGATCTCGTTGTGGGGGAGGTCGCTGCCGTAGCGCAGCGAAACCGCCGCCCGTTGCTTCGGCGGCAGTGCCCCGACCGCCGCCCAGAGGCCGTCGTCGGCCGCAGGCGCGGCGTCTTCGACGGCCACCTCCGCCGGCTCGGCGACCGGCACCGGCTTGCGCCCGCTGGCGCGGTGGTGGTCGATCGCCTTGCGGTGGGCGATCGTCAGCAGCCAGCCGCGCAGGTTGCGGCCGTCCTCCAGCTTCGGGTAGGCGCGCAGTGCCGCCAGAAAGGTCTCCTGGAAGCAGTCCTCCGCGCCCTCGCGCCCAACCGCGCCCCGCAAGATCGCCATCACGGCGGCGGAATGCTCGTCCAGGACGGTTTGAAACGGCGGCAGCGCGGTCACTCTGTGGATTAAACGTGGCGGGCGGGCAAAACGTGAGATCGAAAGTCTCAAATAGGGTGGCGCGATGACCGAGTTGGCGACGGAAGTCGAGGAGCTGGTCGCGCGGGCGCTGGCCGAGGACCTCGGAAGCGGGGACGTCACCTCCGAGGCGACCGTGCCGGAGGAGACGCGGGCGCGAGCGCGGATCGTGCAGAAACAGCCGGGGGTCGTTTACGGCCTCGACGTCGTTGCCGAGGCGATGCGCCAGTGCGGGGTCGAGCACGTCGACAACCTCGTCGTCGAGGGACAGTGGCGCGAGGAGGTGCCGGCCGAGGTGCTGCTGGCAAGCGGCTCGGCGCGGGCGCTGCTGGCCGCCGAGCGGACCGCGATCAACTTCCTCGGCCACCTCTCCGGGATCGCGACGCTGAGCGCGCGCTACGCCGAGGCGGTGGTCGGCACCGGGACGACGATCCTCGACACCCGCAAGACCACGCCGGGGCTGCGGCGCCTGGAGAAGGCGGCGGTGGCGGCCGGGGGTGGGATCAATCACCGGATGGGCCTCTACGACGCGATCCTGATCAAGGAGAACCACATCGCCGCCGCCGACGGCCTGGCGAAAGCCGTCCACGCGGCGCGCACCGCGCAGCCGGAGATGGCGATCGAGGTCGAGGTCCGTGACCTCGACGGAGCCGCCTACGCGCTGGGCATGGGCGTCGACCGCCTCCTGCTCGACAACATGAGCCCGGAGACGATGAGGCAGGCGGTGGTGCTGCGTGACGAAAACGCCGGTGGGGCCGACGGCGTCTCCCTAGAGGCCTCCGGCGGCGTCACGTTGGAGAACGTCCGCGAGATCGCTGAGACCGGCGTCGACTTCATCTCCGTCGGGGCTCTGACCCACTCGGCTCCGACGCTCGACTTCTCGATGCTCTTGGAGTTGGGGTAGGGAGAGCCGGGGGGGGGGGTTGGGGGGCCCAACCCCAGGGAGGGAGGGGAAACCCACAAACCCCCCCAGAAAAAAAAAAAAATAAAAAAAAAATTTTTTTTTTGGGTGGGGTGTGTTTTTTTGGGCG
>JBQCEW010000290.1:0-5001 GCA_051959815.1 Solirubrobacterales bacterium | reverse complement strand
AAGGAGGTCGCCGAGGCATTGGAGGAGGCCAACGAGTCGGTGATCTCCCACCGCCTCAACGACATCCTCCGCGTGCTGACCTCGATCAGCGTCGTGATCCTGCCGCTGACCCTGATCGCCAGCATCTGGGGCATGAACGTGAGGGTCCCGGGCCAGGACAACCTCACCGACTTCTACGTGATCATCGCGGTGATGGCCGCAATCCTCGTCGGCCTCGTCGTCTACTTCCGCAAGCGCGGCTGGCTGTAAGCGCAACTGCATCAAATTTCCGGGCTGGTGGGCCGGAAATTTGATGCAGTTCGTCCGTCAATAGGATGGAGCGCCCGTGGCAAATTTCCGCATCTGGGCGCCCTGGCGCCTCGCTTACGTGAAGGACGCGTCCAAGGACAACGAGGAGGAGTGCATCTTCTGCGCCAAGCCGGCGGCAGACGATGACGAGGCGAACCTGATCGTCCACCGGGGCGAGCGAGCCTTCGTGATCCTCAACCTCTTCCCCTACACGAACGGGCATCTGATGGTGGCTCCCTACGACCACGTTGGCCGCCTGCAGGAGATCCCGGCGGAGACGCTGGCGGAGATAATGGCGCTGGCGCAGCAGGCGATGGAGAGGCTGGAGTCCGTGTACCAACCGCACGGCTTCAATGTCGGCTTCAACCAGGGCCGCGTCGCCGGCGCCGGGGTCGAGCACCACATCCACATGCACGTCGTCCCGCGCTGGGCCGGCGACAACAACTTCATGCCGGTGATCGCCGACACGAAAGTGATGCCGCAGTCGATCGAGCAGAGCTACGAGGCTTTGAAGGGAGCATTCTGATGACGCGATTTACGCCCGGACGCGAAGCGGAGGACGTAAATCCTGATCCGGGAATCTTCAAGGCTTATGACATCCGCGGCCTCTACGGGTCGGAGATGGACGAGACGACCGCGCAGGCGATCGGCCGTGCCTTCGCCCGGGTGCTGGGACGGCTGCGCGGCAAGGAGCCGAGCGAACTGAAGGTCGGCCTCGGACGCGACATGCGGCTGACGGCGCCGGCGATGGCGGGCGCTGTGCGCGATGGCCTTATCGCCGAGGGCGCAACGGCGATCGACGCCGGCATGGTCGCGACCGAGATGCTCTACCACTTGGTCGGCTCGCGCGAACTCGACGGCGGCGCAATGGTCACCGCCTCACACAACCCCAAGGCCTACACCGGGGTGAAGCTGGTCCGCGAGGGAGCACTACCGCTCTCCGGCGACGCCGGGATCGGCGACGTCAAGGCCGAGATCGAAGCGGGGCTCGGCGAGGCGTCGGGCGGAGGCTCCGCCGAGGAGGTCGACATCTGGGACGAGTACCACGCCCACGCGCTCTCATTCATCGACCCAACCAACGTGAAGCCAATGAAAGTCGTGGTCGACGGCGGCAACGGGATGGGTGGGCCGATGGTCGGTCCGATCCTGGAGAAGCTGCCGCTGGAGCTGGAGGAGATGTACTTCGAGCCCGACGGCGAGTTCCCCGACCACGAGCCGAATCCCCTGCTGGAGGAGAACCGGCGGATGATCATCGACCGCGTTCGCGAGAGCGGCGCCGACGTCGGGATCGCCTGGGACGGCGATGCCGACCGCTGCTTCTTCATCGACGGCGACGGGGTCTTCTGCTACGGCGACTTCATTTGCGCCCTGCTCGCCCGCTCGGTCCTGCAGAAGAACCCCGGCGCGACGATCCTCTACGACCCGCGCTCGAGCCGGGCGGTGCCGGACTTGGTCGCGGCCGAGGGCGGTCGCTCCGACCTCTCCCGCGTCGGCCACGCCTTCTTCAAGGCGCGGATGCGCGAGGAGGGTGCGGCCTTCGGCGGCGAGGTCTCCGGCCACTACTACTTCCGCGACTTCTGGAACGCCGACTCGGGGACGATCCCGGCGCTGTTGGTCCTGGAGCTGCTCTCGCTCGACGGCCGCTCGCTGGCCGAGCTGATGGAGGAGTTCCGCTCCCGGTACTTCATCTCCGGCGAGATCAACTCCGAGGTCGCCGACCAAGAGGCGAAGATGGCGGAGATCGCCGAGCGCTACGGCGACGGCGAGATCACCCGCCTCGACGGCGTCTCGATCGACTACCCCGACTGGCACTTCAACGTGCGGCCCTCCAACACCGAGCCACTGCTGCGGCTCAATCTCGAGTCGCTGATCTCACGCGAGGACATGGAGCGGCGGCGCGACGAGGTCCTCGGCCTGATCCGGTTGTGACCGCCACCCCGGAGCAGGCGCTGGAGCAAGCGGCGCTGGCCGGCATCCACCGCTTCGCGATCCCGACCCCCTTCGCGGTCGGGCGGGTCAACTGCTACCTGATCGAGGACGAGCCGCTGACGCTCGTCGACACCGGCCCGAACTCCGGCAAAGCGCTCGACGAGCTGACCGCGCGGCTGGCCGAGCGCGGCCACGAGCTCTCCGACCTGGAGCTGATCGTCGTCACCCATCAGCACATCGACCACCTCGGCCTGGTCGAGATCCTGGTCGAGCACTCCGGCGCCGAGGTGGCGGCGCTGGGGGCGGCAGCCGGGCGGCTGGGGGCTTTCGAGGAGGACGCCGAGGAGGAGGACAAGTTCGCGGTCGAGGTGATGCTGCGCAACGGCATCCCCGAGGACGTGACCGTGGCCCTGCGCAGCGTCTCCCGCAGCTTCCGCGGTTGGGGCTCGCAGGTGACGGTGACCCAGCCGCTGGAGGACGGCGGCACGCTGGAGCTGCACGATCGGCGCCTCGAAGTGCTGCACCGGCCGGGCCATAGCCCTTCGGACACGGTCTTCTGGGACGCGGAGCGGCAGACCCTCATCGCCGCCGACCACCTCCTCCCCCACATCTCCTCCAACCCGCTGATCACGCGATCGCTGGACGGCTCCCCCCAGCGCACCCAAGCGCTCGTCACCTACATCGAGTCGCTGCAGAAGACTCGCGAGATGCCGGCCGAAATCGTCCTCCCCGGCCACGGCGAGCCGATCACCGACCATGTCGAGCTGATCGACTCGCGGATGGCGGGCTACGACCGCCGCAAGGAGAAGATCCACCGCCTGATCGTCGAGCGTCCCCGCAACGCCTACGAGCTGGCCCAGGCGATCTGGGGCAACGTCGCCGTCACCCAAGCCTTCCTCACCCTCTCCGAGGTGATCGGACACGCCGACCTCCTCGTCAACGAAGGCCGCGTGCGCGAAGACGACGACGGCTCGGTGATCCGCTACGAAGCGACCTAGATGGCTCCGCCCAAAACGCGCCCGAGGGCGGCGGCACCCAATCCCAAGACGATGCTGAGCACGATGTTCGTGACCGCCAGGCGTGTTTTGCCCGCCTCGGCCACCCGCTGGGTCTCCAACATCCAGGTCGAGAAGGTCGTATAGGCGCCGATCGCGCCGAGGCCGAGGAGCAGGCGCCCGTCACCGCCAAGGGAGGTTCCGGCTAAAAAGCCGAGCAGGAAGGAGCCGCTGACGTTGACCGCGAGGGTGCCGAGCGGGAGATGCGGATGGAAGCGGTCGGCGACGAGCAGCGTCAACCCGAAGCGGGCGAGCGCCCCACAGCCGCCGAGCAGGGCGACGCCAATCCAGACAGCCCAGCTCAAAGCGTGCTGGCCCTCCGGGCGACGGCGGTAGCCGCCTGTGCGCCCGCGAGTCCGGCCACGATGCTCGCCCCGAGATAGAGGAGCGCGAGCGGAACCCGACCGGCGTCGAACATTTCCAGCAGCTCCACCTGAATCGTCGAGAAGGTCGTCAGCGCACCGCAGAACCCGGTCGTCAACAACGGCCGCCGGTAGCTCGAATGCGGCAGCACGCTGAACCAGTAACCCAGCAGCGCCGCTCCGATCACGTTGACCAGGAAAGTGACCCACGGCCAGTCCCCGCCCCCAGCCCCGAGCAGTTCCTCGAGCACCGCCCGCACCAGCGCTCCCACAGCCCCGCCGAGAAAGATCGCGCCCAGCTCCCGTCGGTCGATCATCGGCGGGAGCCTAGGCGAAGGGCAGCGGCATTAGGCTCCAGCGTTCGTGTCTGCCCAGCTTCGCTCCCTCCGTCGCCGCAAGCCGGCGAAGAAACGGATGTTGCTCATCGTCAACCCGTATGCGACGACGGTGTCGGATCGGCTGAAAAATTTGGTGGTCTACGCGTTGCAGGGACGGTTCGACGTGGAAGCGGTGGCGACGCAGGCGCAGAACCATGCGACGGAGATCGGGCGGGAGGCCCATGACGGAGGCTATGACGTGGTCGTCGCCTTCGGCGGCGACGGGACGCTGAACGAGGTCGCGAACGGGCTGGCGGGGACGGACCTGCCGGTGGCGGTCCTGCCCGGCGGCTCGACTAACGTGGTCGCGCGGACGCTGGGGATGCCCAACGACGTGGTTGACG
The DNA here is from genome assembly GCA_051959815.1 of Solirubrobacterales bacterium. Classification (GTDB taxonomy): domain Bacteria; phylum Actinomycetota; class Thermoleophilia; order Solirubrobacterales; family 70-9; genus VAYN01. Next base: position 646 of record JBQCEW010000290.1, on the reverse strand, counting down.
CGACCGAGCACCTGCTCTCGCTGGCTGACGACTGGCAGCCGCGCAAGATCGACCTCGGGATGGTCGACGACCGCTACTTCGTCTTCTCCTGCGGGGCCGGCCTCGACGCCTCGGTGGTGAAACGGGTCGACCGCAATCCGACGCTGAAGGGCAACGCCGGCCCCTACTACTACTCCTGGGCCGGCATCTCCAGCTTCTACCGCAAGTACCTCGTCAACCCGATCCGGGTGCGAACGACGGTCGACGGGCGCGAGCCGGTCGAGGGCGTCACCGCGATCGTCCAGAACTCCGATCCCTTCACCTACTTCGCCAGCCATCCGATCCGCGTCTGCGAGGGAATCGAGATCGACGACGGCACCCTTGCTCTGGCGGTGCTGAAGCGGGCGGCGCAGCGGGACATGCCAACCCTGATCAACCGCCTCTTCAGCGAAACCAAACCGGCGGCGCGCCATAAGCAGGTTGCCCACTTCAACGACGTCACCCACGCGGTCGTCGAAACCATCTCCGAGACCAAGAACGGAACCGTGCGGCCCTTCCCGCTGCAGGTCGACGGCGACTACATCGGCGAGCGCGACCGGATCGAGCTGCGGGTCGCGCCCGGCGCGATGACCGTCATCGCCTAGCGAGCACTAGTCGAGCAGCCCTT
>JBQCEW010000289.1:0-8350 GCA_051959815.1 Solirubrobacterales bacterium | reverse complement strand
CGCTGCACAGCTCGCCGATCCTCGACCTGCGGGTGCGCAAGGCGATCCGCCGCAACGGCGCCAAGCTGGTGGTCGCCACCGAGCGGCCGACCGCGCTCGACGGCGGCGCCGAGGCGATCGCCCGCTATGCACCCGGGCAGGCCGCCCACTTCGTCGGCGAGCTGGCAAGCGCGATCGGCGGCTCGGACAACGTCGCCACCCCGCTCGCCGGCGTCCTCCGCGACGCCGAGAAGGTCGTCGTCATCTGGGGAGAGCGGATCGCCCGCGAGGACGGAGCCGCCGAGGCGCTGCTCGACGTCGCTGTCGCCACCGGCATGGCCGGCACCGAGGGTGCAGGCCTGCTCGAAATCCCCGACACCACCAACGCCCGCGGCCTGCGCGAGGCCGGCTGCCTTCCCGACGCCGGCCCGGGTCTCGCGGAGACCGCCGCCGGCATGTCCACCGAGGAGATCCGCAGCGCCCTGATCAGCGGCGAGCTGACCGGCCTCGTCCTCTTCGGCGCCGACCCCCTGCGCGACTTCCCCGACACCCCCGCCTGGGAAGAGGCCCTCACCGCCGCCGACTTCGTCGTCTCCTTCTCGATGCACGAGAACGCGACCACCGCCAAGGCCGACGTAGTCCTCCCACTGGAGACCCACGCCGAGAAAGACGGCACCGTCACCCATCCCGACGGCCGCCTCCAGCGCGTCCGCCCGAGCGCCTCCCGCCCCGGCGACATCCGCCCCAACGTCCAGGTCCTCGCCGAGCTCGCCACGAAGCTCGGCCTCGATACCGGCATCGACTCCCAGCCGACTGCGTTCGCAGCCTTGACCGACGCCGTCAGCTTCTACAACGGCATCACCGACAGCGACATCGGCGGCCGCGGCATCCGCTGGCAGGACACCCCATCTGCCGCGAACCTCCCCGAAGCCGGGGAGGGCGTCGGTGCGCCTTCCGAACGTTTTGCGCCGCTGGCCCAGAACGGCCCTCGGACGGCTGCCGCCGATTCAGCCAGGCAGGCGAGTGAGGAGGGTGCACCGACGCCCTCCCTCGCCCTCGGCACCTACCGCGACCTCTGGGCCGGCCCGATCACCGAGCTGAACCCGCCGCTGAAGTTCCTCACCCCCCAGCAGCGGGTAGAGGTCTCCCCGGCAGATGCCGAGCGCCTGGGATTGAAAACCGGAGAAACGGTTCGCGTGAGCCAGGACGGTGCGACCGTCGTGGCCCAGGTGCAGATCAAGGAGAGAGTTCCCGTCGGCGTCGTCTTCATGGCCGAGGGCGTCGCCGACAACAACGCCAACGCGCTCCTCAACGGCGGACCCGTCAGCGTGACGATCGGGAAGCTGAGCGAGGTGCGCGCCTGATGCTGCCGCTCGCCGACACCCAGTTCGTCGAAGCGACCTGGATCATGGTCGTCAAGAGCATCGTCATCTTCGCGGTGATCTTCGGCATCCTGCCGGTGCTGACGGTGGTCGAGCGCAAGCTGATCGGCCGCTTCCAGCACCGCTACGGCCCCAACCGCGTCGGGCCCTACGGCCTCCTGCAGCCGCTCGCCGACGTCGGCAAGCTGATCTCCAAGGAGTCGTTCCGGCCCGCGAACGCGATCCCGACCCTGTTCGTCCTCGGGCCGCTGCTGCCGGTCCTGGCGGGCGTCCTCTCGCTGGCGATCATCCCCTGGGGCGATGTCCAGGGCGGGGTCGGCTTCTACGGCATCGACGTCCCGATCGGCATCCTCTACTTCTTCGCCGTCGGCTCGATCGCCTTCTACGGGCTCCTCCTCGGCGGCTGGTCCTCGGGCTCCAAATACAGCCTGCTCGGGGCGATGCGCTCGGCCGCGCAGCTGATCAGCTACGAGGTCTCGATGGGCCTGGCGCTGCTCGGCGTGATCATGATGAGCGGATCCCTCTCGCTGGTCTCGATCGTCCACTCGCAGGGCGGCATCTGGTTCATTCTCCCCCAGTTCGTCGACTTCCTCATCTTCATGCTCGCCGGCTTCGCCGAGACCAACCGCACCCCGTTCGACATGCCCGAGGCCGACGCCGAGCTGGTCCAGGGCTTCATGACCGAGTACGGCGGTATGCGCTTCGGCTCCTTCCTCCTCGTCGAATACATGGAGATCCTCGTCGTCTCCGGGATCGCCGCGGCGATGTTCCTCGGCGGCTGGATGGGCCCCGGCCCGAGCTTCCTCGACCCGATCTGGATGCTGGCGAAGATGCTGGCGCTGGTCTTCGTCTTCATCTGGGTGAGGGCGACGCTGCCGCGTCTGCGATATGACCAGCTGATGAGCCTCGGCTGGAAAGTCCTGCTTCCCCTCGCCACCCTCAACGTCCTCGTCACCGCGGTCCTGGTGGTGGTCACGTGAGCGCGTGTCGACTTTGTTCGGCTATGCCGAACAAAAGCGCCATAGGGGGCTCGCGATGAGCTTCGATCCGAAATCAGCCTCCTACCTCGACTCGATCGACGTCGTCGAGGTCCAGCGCGGCCCCGAGCCGGGTGGGCTCGGCGGTGCCTACCGCGCCTTCGGCGAGACCCTGCGCGGGCTGAAGACGACGATGGCGCGGCTGATCGAGGGGCCGATGACGATCGAGTATCCGGAGGAGAAGACGCCCGTCTACCCGCGCTTCCGCGGCCGCCACAAGCTGCACCGCTTCGAGGACACCGGCCTGGAGAAATGCGTCGGCTGCTCGCTCTGCGCCGCCGCCTGCCCAGCCGACTGCATCCGCGTCGTCGCGGCGGAGAACGTGCCCGGCGAACGCGTCTCGGCGGGCGAGCGCTACGCCGCCGTCTACGAGATCAACCTCTCGCGCTGCATCTTCTGCGGCTACTGCGAGATCGCCTGCCCCTTCGACGCGATCACGATGGGCCACGACTACGAGATGGCCGATTACGACCGCCGCGACCTGATCTTCACCAAGGAGATGCTGCTGGCCGAGCCGGTCGAGCGCACCCCGCTGAAAAGCGAGGGGGAATAGTGGAAGCGGTCGTCTTCTTCGTCGCCGCAATCGGCGCGCTCGGCGGTGCGATCGGCGTGATCGCGATGCGCAACCCCTTCTACTCGGTCCTGGCGCTGATCGTCCACCTCTTCAGCCTGGCGGCCCTCTTCCTCCTGCTGACCGCTGCCTTCGTCGCCGCGGCCCAAGTCGTCGTCTACGCCGGCGCGGTAATGGTCCTCTACGTCTTCGTAGTCGCCTACGTAGGAGGCGGCGGCGAGTCAGCCTGGGAGCCAATCCCCGGCCAGCGCTTCCTAGCCCCCCTCCTAGCCATCGCCCTCTTCGTCGAGCTCTCGATCGCCGTCCTAGGCTCCGCCCTCAAGGCCCTCGAAACCAAGGGCCCCGACGTAGGCGCCGGCTTCGGAGACCCAGCCGCCATCGGCCGCCTCCTCCTAGAAAAGTTCCTCCTCCCCTTCGAGGCCAGCTCGATCCTGCTGCTCCTAGCTGCGGTGGGCGCCATCGTCCTGGCGGCGCGCCGCAGCGAAGGCGGAACCATCCCCGACGCCGTCCGTGTGGCGGAGGGGGATACCCCCTCCAAACACTCCCCAACCCGTTTGGAGGGGGTATCCCCCTCCGCCCCCACCTCCGGGGTCAACGCATGAACATCACCTGGTACATCGTCCTCAGCAGCCTGCTCTTCGCCACCGGCGTCCTAGGCATCCTCATCCGCCACAGCCCGATGGTGATCCTGCTCTGCTTGGAGCTGATGCTGAACGCCGGCAACCTAGCCCTGGTCGCCTTCAGCCGCATGGTCGGCAACGCCCAGGGTCAGGTGTTCGCAGTGATCGTGATGGTGATCGCCGCCTGCGAGGTCGTCGTCGGCCTCGGCCTGATCGTCGCCATCTTCCGCCGCCGCCTGCCGCTCAACGTCGATGATCTGCGGGAGCTGCGCGGATGAGCGCGACCGCCTGGTGCTGGCTCGTCCTACTGTTCCCTCTGCTCGGGGCGATCGACGTCGCGCTCGGCTACCGGGTGCTGTCGCGAAAGGCCGCCGGCACGATCGGCACGCTCTCGATCGCCCTCTCCTTCGCCTGCGGAGTCGCCGCGCTGATCAGCCTGCTCGGCGAGAGCCCCGAGGCGCGCCACCACGCCTCCTCGCTCTACGACTACGCCAGCGTCGCCGGCCTCGAAATCAAGCTCGGGATCTTTGTCGACCAGCTCTCGGTTTTCATGGTCCTCGTCGTCACCGGCGTCTCGACCCTGATCCACCTCTACTCCTTCGGCTACATGAAGTCCGACGAGGGCTACCACCGCTTCTTCAGCTACCTCAACTTCTTTGTCTTCTCGATGCTGCTGCTGGTCCTCGCCGGCAACTTCGTGCTGCTGATCGTCGGCTGGGCCTTCGTCGGCTTCGCCTCCTACGCGCTGATCAGCTTCTGGTACCGGCGCGAGACGGCGACGCGCGCCGGGATGAAGGCCTTCGTGATCAACGTCGTCGGCGACATCGGCCTCGTCCTGGCCGCCTTCCTGATCTTCCGCGAACTCGGCAGCTTCGACTACGGCACTGTCTTCCAGAAGGCGCCCGAAGTCTTCAGCACCAACCAGTGGTCGGTCACCGCGATCTGCCTGCTGCTGCTGGTCGGCGCCTTCGCCAAGTCGGCGCAGCTACCACTCCACACCTGGCTGCCGGACGCGATGGAGGGCCCGACGCCGGTCTCCTCGCTGATCCACGCGGCGACGATGGTCACCGCCGGCGTCTACCTGATCGCCCGCACCCACGCCCTCTTCGTCCTCGCCCCCACCGCCGCCGACATCGCCGCCTTCGTCGGCCTGGCGACGCTCTTGGTGGCGGCGACGATCGCGCTGGTGATGACCGACCTGAAGCGGGCGATCGCCTACTCGACGATGAGCCAGATCGGCTACATGGTCGTCGGCGTCTCGATCGGCGCCTACGGGGCGGGGATGTTCCACCTGATGACCCACGCCTTCTTCAAGGCGCTCCTCTTCATGGCGGCCGGCTCGATCATCGCCGCGATGGCGAACGAGCAGAACATCGACCGCATGTCCGGCTTCGGCAAGGCGATGCGCTTCACCTCGATCACGATGCTCTGCGGCGGCCTTGCCCTCGCCGCCTTCCCACTCACCTCGGGCTTCTTCTCCAAGGACGAGATCCTCGCCTACGCCGGCGCCCGGGGAGGCATGTATCTCATCTTTGTTGTTCTTGGTTATTTCGGCGCCTTCCTCACCGCGATCTACACCTTCCGCCTGATCTTCCGGGTGCTGCAGGGAGAGCCTTGCGCAGAGGCGCAGGAGCTGATCGAGATCGGCCACGTCCACCATGCCGAGCCACGCAACCCCGCCAGCGGCGAGCTCGAGGACACCGATGTCGGCTTCCCCGGCCCCGAGCACCACATCGCCGAGACCTCAGCGCCGATGCGGGTCGCGATGGCGGTCCTCGCCTTCCTGGCCCTGGTCGGCGGGCTGATCCAGGTGCCGGGCGTCGACAACGTCGTCGCCAACTGGCTCGACCCGGTCTTCGCCGACTCGCCGCTGGCGGCGATCCACCCCTCGACCGAGTGGAGCTGGATCGGCCTCGGAATCGGCGCCGTGATCTCGCTGGCCGGGATCTGGGTCGCGCACCTGCTCTACGTCGCCCAGCCGGAGCGCCCGCGGGCGCTCGAACGACGCTTCCAGAGCGTCCATGACTTCCTCTTCCACACGTGGTACTTCGACGAGCTGATCGACGTCCTCGTCGTCCGCCCTGCTCTGGTCGTCGGTCGCTTCGCCAACCGCGTCTTCGAGCGCGTCGTCGTCGACGGCCTCGTCACCGGGACCGAGGAGACGGTGCGCGGCACCAGCGGCGTCGTCCGCGCCGTCCAGAACGGCTTCGTCCGCAGCTACGCGCTGCTCCTGATCGCCGGCTTCGCCGGCTTGGCCCTCTACTTCCTGCTGAGCAGCTCATGATCAACGTCCTCCTCTGGGCCCCCCTCGCCTTCGGTCTCGTCGGCCTCTTCCTGCCGAGATGGGCGGTTGATAGAGGTCTGGTCGGCTGGTGGGCGGTGCTCGGCACCGTCGTGACCCTCGGCGTCGCGATCGCTATGGTCGCCGGCTTCGACACGGGGAACTCGGGCCTGCAGGACACCGTCAACACGCCCTGGATCTCCGGCCTCGGCGTCGGCTACAGCCTCGGCCTCGACGGGCTCAACCTCTTCCTCGTCCTGCTCACCGCGCTGCTGTGGACCGGCGGCGTCGCCTTCGCCGCCTTCCGCGAGTACCCACGGCCGAAGACGTTCTTCTTCCTGATGCTGCTGGCCGAGACGGCGACGCTCGGCGCCTTCCTCGCTCAGGACCTGCTGCTCTTCGTCCTCTTCTTCGACTTCATGCTGGTGCCGTTCTACTTCCTCTTCGGCGCCTGGGGCCACGACCGCAGCGCCGAAGGCGGGCCGACGGCGGCGCAGGCGACGCTGAAGATGATCGTCTACACCCTGATCGGCTCGCTGCTGATGCTGGTCGCGGCGATCGCCACCGCGATCATCTCGGCCAAGGGCCATCCGATCACCTTCTCGATCTCCGCCCTGCAGGAACAGGGCCTGCCGCTCGGCAGCCAGCGCTGGATCTTCTGGTTCTTCGCCGCCGCCTTCCTGGTCAAGATGCCGGCCTTCCTCCTCCACGGCTGGATGCCCGACGCCTACCGGGCGGCGCCGCTGCCGGTCCTGGCCGTCTTCTCCGGGGTTCTGGCCAAGGTCGGCGCCTACGGCTTCCTGCGGATCGTGCTGCCGCTCTTCCCGGAAGCGGCGGTCGAATTCCAGGAGGTGATCCTGATCGTCGCCCTCGCCTCGATCCTCTATGGCTCGGTGATGGCCTTCACCCAGACCAACGTGCGGCTGATAGCCGGCTACTCCTCGGTGGCGCAGCTCGGCTTCATCACCGCCGGCATCTTCGCCCTGCGCGCCGACGGCTCCGACGGGGCGGTCCTGCAGATGGTCAACCACGGCCTGGTGGTGGCGCCCATCTTCATCATCGTCGCCCTGCTGCTGGAGCGGACCGGCAGCGAAGACCTGCGCGAGATGGGCGGGATGGCGCTGCGGGCGCCGGTGCTGGCGGCGCTGTTCCTGATCGTCGCCCTGGCGACTTTGGCGATGCCCGGCTCGGCCAACTTCGTCGGCGAGTTCTACATCCTCAACGGCCTCTTCCAGGCAAAGATCGTCTTCGCCTTCATCGCCATCAGCGGCGTCGCGATGTCGGCTTACTACGCGCTGCGCCTCTACCAGGGGACGATGCACAACCGGACGCCGGAAGGTCTCCTCTCACGCGAGATCGGCCTGCGCGACGCGGTCGTCCTCGTGCCGCTCGTCGTCTGCATCCTGGCGCTGGCGCTCTACCCGCAGCTGATCCTGAAGCGCACCGCACCGAGCGTTCAGCAGACCGTCGCCAAGGTGACCGGCGGTCCGGCCCCGGAAGCGACGCTGGCTGAGAAATGAACTTCAACGAGCCACATATCGATTACGCCGGCATCTCGCCGCTGATCGCCCTCACCGTCGGCATCTGCGTCGTCCTGCTGAGCGCCGTCTTCAAGCCCTTCCGCCGCAGCGCGCCGCTGCTGACGCTGGTCACCCTCGGCGCCACCGCCGGCCTGCTGATCTGGCAGTGGGGCGAATCGAAGTCGCTGATCACCGGCGCCCTGCGCCTCGACGATCTGGCGATCTCGATCTCGCTGATCGCGTTGCTGACGGCGGCCTTCTGCGTCGTCCTCTCGATCGGCGAGCAGGCAACCGAGGAAGCCGGCAGCGGCGAGTACCACGCGCTCCTGCTCGGCTCGGTGCTGGGGATGACGCTGCTGGCGCAGTCCTACAACCTCGTCACCTTCTTCGTCGCCCTGGAGACGCTCTCGATCCCGCTCTACATCCTCTGCGCCACCAACCTGCGGCGCGAGGGCTCGCTCGAGTCGGGGCTGAAGTACCTGATCGTCGGCTCGATCGGCTCGGCGACGCTGCTCTACGGGATGGCCTTCCTCTACGGCGGCACCGGCTCGACCGGGTTCGCCGGGATCGCCGCGGGCATCGCCCACAACGGCCTCGACGGCGACCCCCTGATCCTGATCGGGATCGCGATGGCGGCGGTCGGTCTCGCCTTCAAGACCTCGATCGCCCCCTTCCACCAGTGGACGCCCGACGTCTACCAGGGCGCCCCCACGCCGATCACCAGCTTCATGGCGGTGGCGACCAAGGCCGCGGCCTTCGCCGTCTTCCTCCGCTTCTTCGACGTCGCCCTCGGCTCCCAGCTCGACTCCTGGCAGCCCGCGCTGGCGGCGCTGGCGGCGATCTCGATCGTCGTCGGCAACGTCGGCGCCCTCGGCCAGGACTCGCTGAAGCGGCTGCTGGGCTACTCGGGGATCGCCCAGGCCGGCTACATGCTCGGCGGGGTCGTCGTCGCCTCTTCGC
>JBQCEW010000288.1:0-3960 GCA_051959815.1 Solirubrobacterales bacterium | reverse complement strand
GGTCTACGCGCGGATCCGCTCGCCCTTCGGGTCGTAGAGCGGCTCGGCGGCGACGGCTCCCGGGATCCACCGGCCGAAGATCTCCACCTCGACGGCGGTGCCAGCCTCCGAGGCGACAGCGGGTAGGTACGCGTAGGCGATCGAGCGCTCGACGGTGTAGCCGTAGCCGCCGGTGGTGACGCGGCCGACAATGTCGCCGCCGGCCCGCACCGGCTCGTTGCCGAGCGCGATCCGGCGGGCGTCCTCCAGGGTCAGGCAGCAGAGGCGTGCCCGCGGTCCGCGCTCCTTCGCCGCGACCAGCGCCTCGCGGCCGACGAAACCCTCGGGCTTGTCGAGCTTGACGCAGAAGCCGACGCCGCCTTCGCAGGGGGTCTCGTCCGGAGTGATGTCGGCGCCCCAGACGCGGTAGCCCTTCTCGAGGCGGAGGCTGTCGATTGCGCGGTAACCACCGGCGACGATCCCATGTGGTTGCCCCGCCTCCCACAATGCTCGCCACAGCCCGAGCCCGTACTCGGCTGGGCAGTAGAGCTCCCAGCCGAGCTCGCCGACGTAGGTGACCCGCAGCATCCGCACCGGCACGTTGCCGACCGTCGTCTCCCGCAGCGACATGTACGGGAAGGCCTCGTTGCCGAGGTCCTGCGGGGTGAGCGGCTGCAGCGCCTCACGCGCTCGCGGTCCCCAGATCCCGAAGCAGGCCCACTGCGAGGTGACGTCGTGGACTCGCACCTCTCCGCCCTCGGGCAGGTGCCGGCGCATCCACTCGCGGTCGTGGTTGCCGAAGGCGGTGCCGGTGACGATCGAGAAGCGCTCCTCGCCTAGCCGCGCGACCGTGAAGTCGCACTCGATGCCGCCGCGGCGGTTGAGCATCTGGGTATAGGTGATCTGCCCGACCCCGCGGGCGACGCGGTTGTCGCAGAGCCCTTCGAGGAAGCCCGCCGCGCTCGGCCCCTCGATCTCCAGCTTGGCGAAGGAGCTCTCGTCGAAGAGGGCGACCGCCTCCCGCGCGGCGCGATGCTCGGCGCCGATCGCCGGCGACCAGTGTTGGCCGGCCCAGCCGTGCGGTCGCAGTCGCTCGTCCCCGGCGTCCGCGTTCGACTCGTACCAGTTGACCCGCTCCCAGCCGGATTTCTCGCCGAAGGCGGCGTCGTGATCGCGGTGCCAGGCGTTGGCCGGCGACATCCGCAGCGGCCGCCCCACCTGCCGCTCGTGGTTGGGGTAGCGGATGTCGTAGTAGGTCTCGTAGGTCTCCTTGATCCGCGCGTGGGTGTAGGCAGGGGAGCGGTACTGGGCGCCGAAGCGGCGGATGTCCATGTGCCAGAGGTCGAGGCTCGGCTCGCCCTCGGCGATCCACTCGGCGACGACCTTGCCGATCCCGCCCGCGCCGGCGAGCCCGTGGGCGCAGAAGCCGGCGCAGACGAAGAAGCCGGCGACCTCGCTCTCGCCGAGGCAGAACTCGTTGTCGGGCGTGAAGGCCTCGGGGCCGTTGATCAGTTTGGTGACGGCGATCTCCTCCATCGCCGGCACCCGCCGCTTCGAGTTCTCGGCGATCTCCTCGAATCGCTCCCAGTCCTCTTCGAGGAGGCGGCCGTTGAAGTCGGCCGGGATCGCCTCCACCCGGCTCGGCCCGCTGGGCAGGAACGCCGGTTCGCTTTGTCGCTCGTAGCCGCCCATCACCAGCCCGTCCCCGTCCTCGCGGTAGTAGACGAGCAGGTCAGGGTCGCGCAAGGTGGGGAGGTGGCCACGGGTGCTCCGGTCATTTGTGCCGCTATCCGGAACAAATGACCGGCGCACCTCGGCGACCGCGTCCAGCGGCTGGGTCACGAGGTACTGGTGGGACATCGGGAGCAGCGGCACGCGGACGCCGGCCATCCGCGCGATCTCGGCCGCGTACATCCCGCCGGCGTCGACCACGACCTCAGCCTCGATGTCGCCCTTGTCGGTCCGCACGCCGCGGATGCGACCGTCGCGCACCTCGATTCCCGTCACCCGCGTCGAGGTGAAGATGCGGCAGCCGCCCTGGTGGGCGCCGTCGGCGAGCGCGTAGGTGAGCTGGGCCGGGTCGATGTAGCCGTCGGTCGGCAGCCAGGCGGCGCCGAGCACGTCCTCGGTCGACATCAGCGGGAAGAGCTCCTTCGCCTCCTCGGCCGAGATCAGCTCCAGCGGCAGCCCAAAGGTCTTCGCCCAGCCCGCCTGGCGGCGCAGCTCCTCCATCCGCTCCTCGCTGGAGGCGAGGCGGATGCCGCCGCACTCGATCCAGCCGGGGTCGAACTCGGACTCCTCGCCGAGCCGCCGGTAGAGCTCGACCGAGTGCATCATCATCCTCGTCAGCGAGACCGATCCGCGCAACTGTCCGACCAGCCCGGCGCTGTGGAAGGTCGAGCCCGAGGTGAGCTGCGAGCGCTCCAGCAGGACGACGTCGTCCCAACCCAGTTTCGCCAGGTGGTAGGCGAGCGAGGCGCCGCCGACGCCGCCGCCGACGATCACGCAGCGGGCGCGGTCGGGCAGCTCAGCCCGCGGCACCGCTGGCCTCGTCCAGCAGCAGCTCCAGCCTCCCCCCGCCGGCGAACTCGCGCATCCGCTCGAAGTGCTCGTCGCAGTAGCTGGCGAAGTCGAAGTCGAGCTCGGAGATCGTGCTCTGCACCGCCCCCCACATCGCCTCGCGGAAGTCGGACATGAAGCGCATCAGCCGCAGCGCTGCCAGCCGGGAGGCGCTCGCGGGCGCTTCGAAGTAGGCGGCGAGCAGCGCTGCCTCGCCGTCCTCGCCAAGCTCGTTGTTGACGGCGAAGTTGCCGAGGTCGAAGTAGCGATCGTTCATCCCCGCGTACTTCCAGTCGATGATTCGGATCCCCTGCTGGGTGCGGATGAAGTTGGCCGAGAGGAGGTCGTTGTGGCAGGGGACGGGCTCGTGCTCGGGCCCGACCAGCACCGCTTCGATCCGCAGCGCCGCCGCCGCGGCCCACTCATACGAGGCGGGGACGGTGGCGCCGCGGTCGGCCATCCGCGCCGCATAGGCCTCGACCGTGCGGAAGCTGGAGAAGGCAACCGGAATCTGTTCGTCGCAGGCGTGCAGGGCCCGCAGCGCCGCCGCCACTTCTGTGATCGCCGCCGGCTCGCGCAGCTCCTCCGGGGTCATCGGCTCGCCGACGACGAACTGCGTCACCAGGCAGGGAGGATCGTCGAGCATCGCGATCACCGGCGGGCCGATCCCGGTCCGCGCCGCCAGATCGCCGGCCACCCGCTCGGCCAGGCGGTCGATCCCGAGCACCTCGGTGTCCTTCCCCGGCAGCCGCACCACCACGTCCTCGCCGGCGAAGCGCGCCATGTAGTTGCGGTTGGTGATGCCGCCCTCGAGCGGGACGGCGTCGCCTTCCAATTCGCCCAGCCGGGCGGAGATTGCTCCGAGGGTGTCCGTCAGGGAGGCCATGGGCCGGACGCAGATTCTCTGCCCGCCATTGACAGGGGTCAAGGACGGATCTAGGCTCGCCTCAAACCTTATAGGTCGGTTCTTTACACCTTTTAAATCCACGAGCTGGGAACTCGGGAAGGGAGAGGTCGGATGGAGAGCAGCGTCTCAGCACCGAGTCGCGACGAACAGCGGCTTGCGGAGCTCGGCTACAAACAGACCCTGAACCGGGCGTGGAGCGGGTTCTCCAACTTCGCGATCTCGTTCACGATCATCTCGATCCTCGCCGGCTGCTTCACCACCTACGGCCAGGCCTGGAACAACGGCGGCCCGGTGGCGATCTCGATCGGCTGGCCGCTGATTTCGATCCCGATCCTGATCATCGGCTTCTGCATGTCGGAGCTGGTCTCCGCCTACCCGACCGCGGGCGGGATCTACTGGTGGTCGGGCAAACTCGGCGGCCCGGCCTGGGCCTGGTTCACCGGCTGGTTCAACCTGATCGGGCTGGTCGCGGTCGTCGCCTCGGTCGACTACGCCTGCGCGACCTTCCTCAACGT
>JBQCEW010000287.1:0-4831 GCA_051959815.1 Solirubrobacterales bacterium | reverse complement strand
GTCTCCTCGGGCAAGAGCGATCGCCATCGCCTGCACCGGGGCGGCGATCGCCAGCTGAACCGCGCCCTGCACGTGATCGCGATCACCAGATCGCGCCTGGATCCCGAGACCCGCGCCTACCTCGACAAAAAGCGAGCCGAGGGCAAGAGTAACCGCGAGGCCCTGCGCTGCCTCAAGCGCCACCTGGCCAGGCGCTTCTACCGGCTGCTGCTGGATCCCTCCCCATCTCCATCTCTATAAATACCTCCCCAGGATCCCGGCTATTCACAGAGAGACTTGACATAGGAGCAATGCATGGGAGCTTCGCCTCCTGTGCCATGCCCCCGGCTGTTGCTGCAGCGCGGGGGCGCTTTTGTCTAATGACCTCAGCCTAGCATCTGCTGTCAAGAAAAACTTGACAAGAGCGGCTATTCCCCGTTAATGATCTGCGCGACCCGTGAGTGGGTCAAGCCGACCTCCTCGCCGATCTCCCGCAGCGATAGCCCCTCCCTCTGGGCCTGGGCAAAAGCTTTGCGCCGTGCCTTGTTTGCGGTGCTGGATTCGCGTTCAAACTGCTTCTGAGCGGCGCGAACGGTTTGGCGAGCCCCCTTGCGCTTCGCGTCCTCAGGCATCGATGAAGCCTAATCGGAGAGGGGGCCTGAAGGGGCGGGACCGGTCTTGTTCCTAAGCTAGATCGCATGGCAGCCAAATTCCCCTCGATACGAGAGTTGATCGATCGAGGCTTTGCAGAGATCGACATTGCGGAGTTGCGTGCTGCACTCGCATCGGCTGGCGATGAGGATGATCGGTGGGAGATCAAAGGCACTGATCTCCGCCCAGAGCACGTTTATCGTGCGGTCGCAGGGCTCGGAAACAACACCGGAGGCATCCTGATCCTCGGGGCTTCGCGCTCAGGAGATACGTGGCAACTCGAGGGACTGCGCTTCCCCGGTGAGCCAGGACCGTGGATCGAGCAGGTGATCCGGGACAACCTGTCTCCAGCACCACCATTCCGCATCCAGATATACAACTTCGATAATCGGTCTGCAGCGGTAGTGCAGGTCGAGCGCCATGCCGAACACCTATCGATTGACTCAAACGGAAGGGTGTTCCGCCGTCAGCATGGACGAACGGCTGCGATTGGTGACGGCTCCGAACTGACGCGGGTGGTGCAAGAAAGGGCGGCGCCACTTCAAAATGCGGTGGACATAGATCTGCAAGCGCGTGAGCTAGCGATGGCCGTGGAAGGCGTCGCTGCCGGAGGAAGGATCGAGAGCTTACGACCGGCAATCTCGGGTCTCGAAAGCCGGCTCATCCGCGCTGCCCAGTTTGAGTCCGAAGGAGCGCTCGACGACGAGGCGGACAAGCTTGCCTCCCTCGCTGCGACCTTGATCGCGGAAGCCCCCCAGTCCGAAATAACGGACCTCGCTTTGACCGCTCATCACCGCGCCTTTGACGCAGGCGTGGGATTCCGTCTGTTACCCACTGAGCGGTCTGATCTCGATCTCTATCGCGTCGTCATCCGTAACGCCCAAGCCCTTGGCGCGCTACTCGTCAGGCTGGAGCTGTGGGACGCTGTTCGTCTCCTTGCGCTTCATCGGGCGACCCAATATGAAGACGTCTATCCCGGCTGGTTCAGCTTCATTAAGTCCAGGCAATCGCACGCTCGCGGTTATCCCGCCAACACCGAGACGCTGAGGTGGCCCCTGCGAAGTGCGAAGGATGTTGCGCTTCGCATTTCTGCGCTGCGCCCTGACAGAGCCGACGAACACCAGCTACTCGACAGCGTCCTCAACTTTGAGCTTCTCGTCTCATTAATCGAACTGGACCAGTGCTCAAAGCTTGGACTTAGGTCCGAGGTCTCGTGCGACTTCGCCACCTTCCTGCCTGAATCACAGCGTCCGCTGGTGGCACGGCTCTTTTCCGACGAAGCGATCAAAGCCTCGCTCCTTCCGGGGGTGCCCGACGATCAAATCGCCCTTCATCTCCTGAACCTTGACCAGCTGGCGCGACAGCAAGCGGCTGGATCGGGCGAGCGCTGGGGAGGCCTGGCAGACTCCTTGACGCTGCGTCAGTTGCAAACCGCAATTGCGGCCTAGCTGCCGGACATCGCCAATGGATTTCCCCGGCTAGCCGGAGACGATGAAGCCCACCTGGACGCCGAAGGGCTCAGCGAGAGCGGAGAGCGTGGCGTAGGTGGGGTTGGCCTCGCCGGTCTCGATTCGGCTGATCTCGCTTTGGGGGATTCCGGAGGCTTGGGCGAGCTGCTTCTGCGTCAGCTTCTTCTCGCGCCGGAGGGTCATCAGCTGGCTGGCGATCGAGAACTCGCGGCGCATCTCGCGAAGCTCGGCCTCGGAGCCTTCTGCCCTTGCCTCGGCCTCGATGTCCTCGATCAGATTTTTGAAATCGTCGCTCATATCCGTTTGATGCTCGAAAGGTTGTCGTGCGGCAACCATTATGGGCTTTAACCCATATCTAGTCAAGTCCGCCGTTTCTTCGCCCGTTGCTGGGACTGCCATTTCCGCAATCGCTGCCGTGCGGTCTCGATCTCGCGCTGCTGCCGCCGGCCCTTCGGGTCCTCCCCCTTGTCGTAGCCATGCAGGAGAAGAATCCGCTGGTCGCCGTAGGCGTGGCAGAAGACTCGCAGGCTGATCTGCTCGACCTTCGCCACCTTGCGACCCTTCTGCTTCACCTCATAGCGGCGCTTCCGCATCAGCCGGAACTCGAACACCCCGCGACCGAGCTGTTTCCCCCAGGCTTTCTCGTTGCAGACCGCGAGCCCCTGGTTCTGGAGGATCTGCTCCATCGCAACCCCGATAGCGTGGCGCTTGGCCGGGGTCAGTTCCTTGATCCACCGCAGGCAAGGCTTGTCGCCATCGTCGTCCGCGAAGAAGTCGAGCTGGTAGGGACGCGGGACCAAGGCTCGGCTCAGGCCGCGGCTTGAACCGGCTCGAACGTGGCCGTCGAAGCCGCCTTCAGCGCCACTGAGAGCTTTTCGGCGGCGTCCACCTGAGGAACGTGGTGGACGTAGATCATCGTCGTCGCAATGTCCGCGTGGCCCATGTATGCCTTGACGTCGGTGAGCGGGAAGACCTGGACGGCGAGGGTGCCGAAGCTGTGGCGGAGGTCGTGGAAGCGGATGTGCTTGAGGCCCGCCGCCTTCAACGCGGCGTAGAAGCGGCGACGGAGGGCGCTGTCCTCGATGTGCTCGCCAGTCGGATTGACGAACACGAGGTCTTCTTCCCCGATCCATTCCGTGCGGCGACTGAGCCCGTCGAGAGCCGTGGCCACTTGGTCGATCATCGGGACACTGCGAACGCGACCCGACTTCGGCGCGTCCTCATGCCGCATCACGTAGGAGTGGCGGACGTGGATCAGTCGCTTGCCGAAGTCGAGATCGCGCCAGCGCAAGCTCCGCAGCTCCCCCAGGCGCAAGCCCGCGTAGGCGGCGGTGAGGAAGATCGCGGCGTCCTGCTCGTCCTGCTGGCGGAGCTTCGCCCGCCACTCCAAGCCGGTCGGGTGCTTCGGCGGCTTGCGATGGCGACCCTCGCGAGCCGCTCGCGCCAGGGCCTCGACCTCGGCGGCCGAGAGCACGTCGAAGTCGCCCGATCGGGTCACGGGCTGGCGCTCGGCCCAAGCCGCGGCGTTCGCCGACAGCCCATAGGTCCGCTGCGCCCGCTTGAGGATGCTGTGCATGACCCCGAGGTACTTGTTGATCGTCCGCGCCGAGAGGGCCTCGCCGTCAGCGATCCCGCCGGCCGCGACCATCTCGACCCGCCAGGCGTCGATCCGCTGCGTGGTGATCGACTCAAGGGCGAGACTGCCGAAGGCGGGCAGCAAACGGCGATCAACGATCCAGCGATAGTCCGTAATGGTCGACGGACGACGCTTGCGGTCGTGCTCGACGTAGCGCAGCCACTCCCGCGCCGCCTCGGCGAAGGTGACGGTGCTCGACCGCCGCGGCCGGCTCGTCAGATGGCTGCGCCGGGCGTCAGCCAGGATCGCGTCCAGCTCGCGCTGAGCGCCCTGCTTCGTCAAGTAACCCTCCGGCGGCCTCCCGCGCTTCGTCCACGCTTTTCCGAGGACGACCTGGTGCTGGCCCTCGACGTCGCGCCACTTCGCCATCCAGCGGTCGCCCGACTTCCGTTTCCTGCGGAAGACGTGGCCGCTGATCGGCGCTTCGCGGAAGAGCATCGAGGAGGACCCCATGCACCGAGGGTAGGGCATCCTCAGGACCGAAAAATGTGTCCCGAAATGTGTCCCCAACTAGGCAAAAAGGTACCCAACTGGACTGAACTAACTGGACAGAAGTCGGCTTAAACAAGCGGAATCCTTAACAATTGACGCCGATCATAATCCGCGTGTCGGGGGTTCGAGTCCCTCCTCCGGCACTAGGAGTTCCAAGTTCAAACCAGACTCAAAATGAGAGGACTTGGGATCGACCGGGATTTTTTCAAGCTCGCCTGGTGGCTCCTCGCTAAGCAATCCCTGGACCTCATCAGTGATGAAGTAGCCGTACTCGCCGCCGTTGCTGGTGACCTTCGTGAACAGAAGCCGCTCGCCGCAGAGTTCGCAGAAGACCTCCTCTAGGACCAAATGTTTTGCAGGTCACCTTGATTAAGAAGCAAATCTCTTGACAATCAAGGGCGGTAGGGGCAACCGAGTCGAAGGAGAGCACGATGAGCAGACGTAAAGCCTTTGCCGCGGCTTCTGTTGTGGCGCTTGCGATCACCGGCCTCGTGGCCGCCGGCGCACAGGCGCTGGTGTTCAGAGCGGGCGAATACCCAGCGACGCTGGACGGGTCCAGCGTCGCCGCTGAACCGACGAACTTCACGTTCGGCGAAATCGAATT
>JBQCEW010000286.1:0-4790 GCA_051959815.1 Solirubrobacterales bacterium | reverse complement strand
GTTCGAAGAACAGGGAGCAAGCAACATCACCTGGGTCTGGTGCCCGAACCTGTCCTTCAGCGGCAGCACCTCGCTCACCAGCCTCTACCCTGGCGACGCCTACGTCGACTGGACCTGCCTCGACGGCTACAACTTCGGGACCAATCCCGAACAGCCGGATTCGTGGAAGAGCTTCTCGACGCTCTACAAAACGTCCTACGAAGAACTGCTCTCGTTGGCGCCCAGCAAGCCGATCATGATCGGCGAGATGGCCTCGACCGAGTATGGGGGTGAAAAGTCGGCCTGGATAACCGATACCTACGGTACCCAGATCCCGAAAAACTTTCCGAAAATCAAGGCGGTCGTCTGGTACAACAAGTGGGACGGCGGCAGGGACTGGCCCATCGAGACCTCGACCTCCGCGCAGACCGCATTCAAAAACGCGATTGCCTCTAGCTACTACGCAAGCAACAGCTTCGGGAGCCTGCCGAAACTGACGAAGATCGAACCGCTGCCCTAGTAATGGGGTGGCGGCTCTCTTTGTAAACCGGTAGGTTCTCGCTGCGTGAGGCAGCGGAACAAAATCAAATACCCAGCGATCTTCATTTCAATCCTCCTGGCGCTGGCGGTCGCCGCCTCCAGCGCCGGAGCGGTGGTCGTCAACGGTCCTGGCGGGCGCATCTCCTACTTCCCGCTGAACGAAGCCGCGGCCCCACAGGCCCAGGGCCCGCTCAACTTCACCGTGCCGACCGGTTCGCCGCCGCTCGAATACCACGGCGGTCCGGTGATGACCTCGCACGAAGCCTTCGCGATCTTCTGGGCCCCGAGCGGCTATTCGTTCCCGGCGGGCTACGAGGCAGCGATCACCCAGTACTTCGAAAACGTCGCCGCCGACAGCGGAAAATCGACCAACGTCTACTCGGTCAGCGCCCAGTACTTCGGCAGCAACGGCTTCGTCAACTACGAAGACTCCTTCGGCGGCTCGGTCGTCGACACTACGCCCTATCCGACCACCGGCACCTGCTCCCCCTACACGGGGGTCGACGGCGCCTCCTACACCGCTTGCCTGGCCGACTCCAAGATCAAAGGAGAGGTCGAAGCCGTGGTCGAAGCCGAAGGCTGGCCAAGCGGCCTCGGCGCGGCGTACTACGTCGTGCTGCCGCCGGAAGTCGGAAGCTGCTTCGAAGCGAGCGGATCTTCCTGCTTCGACACCGAATACTGTGCGTACCACAGCTTCGCGCCGAGCTTGGAACTGGTCTACGCGAACATCAGCTACGCGCCGGAAGACACCGAAGGCTGCGGCGTCGGCGAGTACCCGAACGGTACCGCCAATGGCCTCGCCGACGACACCTTCAGCAGCATCAGCCACGAGGGGAACGAGGCGATCACCGACCCAGAATTGAACGCCTGGTTCGACGAAGAAGGGTTCGAGAACGGCGACGAGTGCCGCAACACTCCTTTCGAAGAAGACTTCGGCCCTCCTCTCGGTGGCTCCGCCTTCGAAGAAACCCTCTTCAACCAGGCGATCGGCAGCTCGCACTACTACCTGCAGCAGGAGTGGAGCAATGCCAGCGAAGACTGCGCCCAGCGCGTCAAACCGGCCCAGCCGGTGATCACCGCGCCAAGCTCGGCGAACGTGGGGCAGGCGGTTGCGTTCAGCAGCTCCTCGTCGATCCCAGGCGAATTGGGGATCAAAGCCGCGCAATGGAATTTCGGTGATAGTTCCGGAGCGGGAGGCTTCGAAGTGGCACACAGCTACTCGGTGCCGGGTACCTACACCGTGACGCTGACCCTCACCGACAAAAGAGGGTTCACTTATTCGAATTCCCGCCAGATCGCGATCAGGACGCCGGAATCGCCTGCGGGCGGTGGGACGGTGATACCGCCGCCGCCGCCGCCTCCTCCTCCTCCTCCTGCTGCGAAGGGAGTCGCAGTGGCTGCCGGCAAGGCGAAAGTAAGCGGTGGCGTGGTGGCGTTGAAGCTGACCTGCCGCGGCAGCGGTCCATGCTCCGGTGTCGTCCGGCTGCGGGACCATGGTCTGATCGGCAAAGCCGGATTCCAGTTGGCGGCGGGCGCCCGCAAAACGATCCACGTGCACCTCACCTCCCGGGGCCTGGCGCTTCTCGCGAAAGGAGCGGCGGTAAAGGTTTCGGTCGCGGGGCCGGGGATTCGGTCCCGGACCGTGACGCTCAGCGCTGCTCGCTGACGTCGCCGAATCGGCACGAACCTGTTTCGCAATCGGCACGCGTGTCACCCACGCGTATGAGGTCGCTCCGTAGCTTCGGCCCATGGGCTCGGAGCGGGGGCAAGGGACGGTGGAGTGGGTTGGGACGCTGCTGTTCGTCTCGGCGGCGATGCTGGCATTGGTCGCCGCCGGGGCGCGGGTGCCGGGGGCGACGCTGGCGCGGGCGGTGGCCGACCGGATCCTCTGTGCCGCGTCGCTGGCCGACGGGTGTGGCGACGAGCCGACGCTGATCGCTGCCTACGGGAGCGAAGTCGGCGAGCTGGTGCGGCAGCACATGCCGATCCTCGTCTTCGAGGAAGGGTCGCGGGCGCTGCCGGTCGACTTTCGCCTCTGCCGCAGCACTGAGTGCGGGGACGGCCCGCAGGAGGGCCTCGTCCATCGCACCGACGCGGGGCTGCCGGTCACGGTGTTCGTCCACGTCGTCGACTGCAGGCCGGCGGCGGCGGAAGAGACCGAAGCCGCTGGCGCCGATTGTTCTGGCGATCGGGCGGGCAACCTCTACGTCCAGTATTGGACTTATTACGCGGACTCCGCCACCTTGCGCGGCGTTCCGGTGGCGGGGGAGAAGGGCTACCACCACGACGACTGGGAGGGGGTGCAGGTCCGCTTCCGGCCCGACGGCAGCGTCGACGAGCGCGCCTCCTCGCACCACGGTTACAACTCCGGAGCCGCCAGCTACCGCAACTGGGGCTCCGACGCCGGCATCGGGCCGGTGAAGGGAGCGGCCGAAGCAGTCGGCGTCCGGCCCGACGGCGGCTGGGGCGGTGAGAGCCACCTCCTCTTTGTCTCCGGCGGCAGCCACGCCGGCAACACCTTCGATTGGGCCGACGCCGTCCGCTTCACCCCCGGCCGCCGCGTCCATCTCGTCCCGCTCGAGCCGGTTGCCGCAACCAGTACCGCGAGCTTCGCGATCTCTCCGCCCTGGTTGAAGCAGGTGTGGTCCGATCCCGAGGCGGGAGAAACGAACTGACGTGTTCACATTCGTGCAAGCAGACCGCGTTAGGGTTTAGGCATCGCCACCGACGTGTCCTCCCAGTCAAAGGCCGCGATCGCAGAGGCGCTCCTCGAGGCGCGGGAGCGGACCCTCGCCTTGGTCGAGCCGCTTGATGACGAGCAGCTGAACCGGGTCTACTCGCCGATCCTCAGCCCGCTGGCGTGGGACCTCGGGCACATCGCCAACTTCGAGGAGCTGTGGCTGGTGCAGACGATCGGCGGGCGGGAGCCGCTGCACGGGGATCTCGGCCGCTTCTACGACGCGATCGAGAACCCGCGCAAGGTCCGCGGCGAGCTACCGATCCTGCGCGACGCGGAGCTGCGTTCCTACCTGGCGGACGTCCGCGAGCGCACTCTCGACGTACTGGAGGGTGTGGAGATCGAACCGGATGCGGAGGATCCGCTGCTGCGGGACGGGTTCGTCTACGAGATGCTGCTCGCGCACGAGCTGCAGCACAACGAGACGATGCTGCAGTTACTGCAGCTGGTCGAGGGGTACGAGCCGGTGAGGGCGGAATTCGAACCTGCGCCGGAGCCGGTTCTCGATCAGCCGGAGGAAATCGCAATTGAGGCGGGCGAGTATGAGATCGGCGCCTCCGCGCGCGGCTTCGCCTACGACAACGAGCGGCCGCGCCACTCGGTCACGCTGCAAGCGTTCGCGATCGATCGAACCCCGGTCGGCAACGGCGCGTATCTCTCCTACATGGAGGCGACCGGTGCCGAGCCGCCGCTGTACTGGGAGCGCGACGGAGACGGGTGGGTCGACACGTCCCGCGGTCGCCGCGTCCCGATCGACCCGGCCGCGCCGGTGATCCACGTCTCCTGGGACCAGGCCGATGGCTTCGCCCGCTGGGCCGGGAAGCGGTTGCCGACCGAGTTCGAGTGGGAGGCGGCGCGCGAGCGACTTGACGGTCTGGGCCACGGCTGGGAATGGACCTCCTCCGACTTCCTTGCCTATCCCGGCTTCCAGGCTTTCCCCTATCGCGAGTACTCCGAGGTCTTCTTCGGCGATGAGTACAAGGTGCTGCGCGGTGGCTCCTGGGCGACCCACCCGCGCGTCGCCCGCCCGACCTTCCGCAACTGGGACCTGCCGCAGCGGAGCCAGATCTTCTCCGGCCTGCGTTGCGCGAGGGACGCATGATCGCGATCGACGTCCACCTCGACGCCGACGCCGCGGCGAAGATGGCGCGCGACGTCCGCGAGGGCCTCTGCGCCTACCCGAAGGAGGTCGCGCCCAAATACTTCTACGACGAGCGCGGCTCGGAGCTGTTCGAGCGGATCACCGAGCTGCCCGAGTACTACCCGACCCGGGCAGAGCGGGAGATCCTCGCAAACCGCTCCGGCGAGATCCACGCGGCCGCCGGCTGCCCCGAGACCCTGATCGAGCTCGGGTCGGGCTCGGCGGCGAAGACCCGGCATCTGCTGAGCGCGATGCGCGACTGCGACAGCCTCGGCACCTACGTCCCCGTCGACATCTCCGAGGAGATCACCCAGCGCACCGCGGCCGAACTCGTCGAGGAGTACCCAGGACTCGACGTGCACGGGCTCGTCTGCGACTTCGAGCAGCACTTGG
>JBQCEW010000285.1:0-6750 GCA_051959815.1 Solirubrobacterales bacterium | reverse complement strand
GGGGGGGGGGCCCCCCCTGCCCCGGGGGGGGGGCCCACCCCTTCGGTCTGCGGGGGGGGGTCCCCGCGCCCCCCCCCGCGGGTGGTCCCTGGGGCGGCCCCCCCCCCACAACCCACCCCCGCGATGGGGTGGCGCCGGATCGGCGGCTGACGGCGGCGCTTACGGCTGAGTTGGGGGACGAGCGGCTGGCTGGCATCGTCGCCAGCCTCGACGTGCTCCATCGGCATCACCCGGAGTCTGCGGTCGCTGCTGACGTGGCCGACATGCAGACGGCGGCCCTCTTTGTCGCAGCCGCTCGTCTTGACATCGAGGTGGCAGCGGTGCTGATCGTCTCCGAGACGAGCGATAGAGAGACGATCAAAGACGAGGACTTGGAGACCGCCGCTAAGCGAGCCGGAACCGCAGCAGCAGCAGCACTCTCACCCTAAGGTTGAGGGTTAGGTTCGCTCTCTTTCTCCGCTTTCTTCGCCTTCTTGGCGTCTTTTTTCGCGTTTTCGCGGCGAAGCGCTCCAAGTTCGCGGCTCAGCTCGTCGATCGCTTCCTCGACGTCCTCCAGCCGCTGCGAGAACGAGCGCAAGCGACGCTCCAGCCGTTCGACGTCGGTCGCCGAAGGCAGATTGAGGGCGCTCATCGCCGCCTGTTGGGCCTCCAGCGCCTTCTCCCGCGCACCCAGGGCAGCGGTGACCGCGTCGTGGAGGGTGGGGTTGTCGATCAGGGCCTGCGCCAGCTCTCCGAGCGCCTGCTCGGCCCGCGCGCGCAACCCGTCCTGCTCGTAATCCTCCAAGGCCAAGTCACAGCAGCTTAACGAGCGCATCCGGCTCGGCTGAAAATCTCCCGCTCCAGCGATGCTGCAAACGTTGATCGTTGATTAAGGACTTGTTGGGAGCGGCGGCAGCCGTTGTAGACGTAGGGACTAGTGGGTAGCCTGCATCCGGTTGCTGCCCCGGGGAGGGGAATCCGGCGCGGGCAGGGACGCCTCGGCATGAGAACCAAGATCGCATCAATCTTCGCCGCACTCGCCGGATTTCTGGCGATCACCGCCGTGGGCACGACCCTGGCGGGCGCCGAGCCGCTCTCGGAAAGCACCCCCGTCAGCCCGTTGACGACGACCACGGCCATACCGCCGCTGCAGGCGCCAGCCTGCTCCAACGGGCTCGACGACGACGGCGACGGGCTGATCGACATGGAAGACCCCGACTGCGAATCGCCGGAAGACACGACGGAGCTGCCCCCCGCTACCCCCCCCGCCGAAGCCACCGAAGGCAGCTCGGTTCCCTCTCCCGCGCCGGCCCCGGGCCCCAACCCCGGCCATGAAGCGGGCGGCAGCGTCCACGAAGGGGCCGAAATCGACGGCAACGGCGCCGGCGGCAACAAGGGCGCCAGCCGCAACGACGAAATCACCGCCCCGGGCGGCGGCAACAGCGGCGGCACCACCGCGCCGGGCGCCAACGGCGGCGGCGACCAGCCTTTACCTAAACCTGAAGGTTCTGACGGAGGCTCCCAGTTCACCGAAGGCGGCGCCCCCACCACCGCCAACCCGACGACGACGATCGCCCCCTTCGGGCCGGCGCCGATCGGCGTCCCCAACTTCGTCATCGACTCCTTCGAAATCCCGCCCTTCCTGCTGCCGATCTACCAGGCCTGCGGAACCGAATACGGGATCCCCTGGGAGGTGCTCGCCTCGATCAACAAAATCGAGACCGGCTTCGGCACCAACCTCAACGTCTCCAGCGCCGGCGCGGTCGGCTGGATGCAGTTCCTGCCCTCGAGTTGGGAACAGTTCGGCCTCGACGCAAACGGCGACGGGCGCAAGGACCCCTACAACCCGGTCGACGCGATCTGCGCCGCCGCCCACTACCTGAAGCTGGCGGGCGGCGACAAAGACCTCTACCACGCGATCTTCGCCTACAACCACGCCGACTGGTACGTGCAGGAGGTACTCCTCTACGCGCGCGCCTACGGCCGCCTCCCCTCCGACCTGATCGGCTCGCTGACCGGCCTCACCGAGGGCGCCCGCTTCCCGGTCGCCGCCAGCGCCCGCTACGCCGACGACATCGCCGCCCGCACGGCGATCAACGACGGCGAAGAACTGGGCAGCGCCGCCGAAGTCATCTCCTCCTCCCCCACCCCGCGCGGGATCAACATCTTCACCAAGGAGGGCGCGCCGGTCGTCGCCGTCAACGACGGGGTGATCCGCAAGCTCGGCCACTCGCCGACGCTGGGCAACTTCGTCGTCCTCGAAGACACCTACGGCAATCGCTACACCTACGCCGAGCTCGGCAAGTTCGTCCGCGACCACCGCCTCGTGGTGGAGCCGAGCGGCAAGTGGAAGCGGGTGCCGGTCGAAAGCGAGAACCTGCGACCGCGGCTGCGCGCCTACCCCAACCGGGTCAAGGGCGGCAACGCGGGCGAAAACCTCGACGCCGCGCTGGCGGCCAGCGACGAGGGCTCGATCCGGGTCGGCTCGAAGGTGATCGCCGGCACCGTGCTGGCGCGGGTCGCCGCCGGCGAAGAAGGGATCGACCCCCACGTCAACTTCTCGATCCGGCCGGCCGGCAAGGGCGCGCCGCGGATCGACCCGAAGCCGATCCTCGACGGCTGGAAGCTGCTCGAGGCGACCGCGATCTACCGCGCCAAGGGCAAGAGCCCGTTCGCCGACCTCAGCGGTGCCGGCGTCCTGTTGCTCTCCAAGGACGCGCTGCAGAAGCGCGTCCTCGACGACAAGGGCCTGGACATCTACCCCTGTGGGCGCGAAGACATCGCCAGCGGCAAAATCGACCGCCGCGTCCTGGCGCTGCTCGAGTACCTACGGACCAAAGGGGTCACGCTGACGATCACTTCGCTGGAGTGTGGCCACAGCCTGATGACCACCTCCGGCAACGTCTCCGAGCACAGCACCGGCGACGCTGTCGACATCGCCGTGATCAACGGCGTGCCGGTGACGGGCCATCAGGGACCGGGCACGTTGACCGATGAACTGATCAAAGACGTCCTGCAACTGCAGGGGACGATGCACCCCCACCAGGTGATCTCGCTTGAGGACCTGCCCGGCGAAACCAGCTTCGCGCTGCCCGATCACTACGACCACGTCCACGTCGGCTACCACCCGATCGAAGGCGGTGCCGAAGCCCAATTCACGGCCCTGCTGAAACCGAAGCAGTGGCAGCGCCTGATCGGTCGCCTCGGCCAGATCGAAAACCCGAACGTGCCGGTCCACCCCTCGAAGTACTCGCTTCCCGACCAGACCAACGAACTCTCCGTCGGCGGCGGCGACTGAGTCCGCAGCGCTCGCGCTGAGCGGCGAGAATCGCGCCGTGGCCAAGCTGTTCGGATTCGTCCAGTTCGACTTCGCCGGAACGCTGCCGTTGGCGGACGGGCGCTACCTCGCCGGCTCAGGCGAGAGCGATGGAGAGGAAACCGTCCTTGTCCTCGAACGAATCGGCGCTCCGGCCGCACCTCCTCGCCGGCGCCGCCGCGGGCGCGGCGCCCTGGCCGATCCCGAGCCGGCGCCGCTCTCGCTCACCCGCGTCACCGCGATCCGCGCCTCCTCCCCCTTCGCGGGGCAGGCCGAGGCAGCGCGATGGCTGGATGAGGCCTACGAGTCTGAGGAGACAGTCGAGGCGCTGGCAACGGAAGCGATCGCGCCCCTGAACCGGGCCCTCCATGGCCACGCGGTGGCCGCCGCCGACCCCTACGGCCGCCAACTCGCACCCGAGCAGGCGGAGCGGGTCCTGCTCGGCTACGGCAGCGGCGAGGAGACCGCCGACGGACGCTTCACCGACGCCCGCCAGGTCGACCTCGCTCCCCGCGCCTCCTCCCGCCGGCGTCGGCGCGAGGAAGAGCTCCACCCGCAGGAGCAGGTCGCGGGAGTCCTCCGCGGCCGCGAGCGCCTCGACGCCTGCGAGACCCTGCTGCTGCGAGCCCGCGCCGATCTCGACGCCGGCCGCGAGCGCGAGGCGGCACTGCAACTCCGGGTCGGCTTGGAAGCGCTGCTGGTCGAGCTGGACGGAGCCCTTACCGATCCCGGGCACGAGCGAGACATGGCGACCCTGGCCGAGCGGCAGCCGGAAGCGGAAGCCGCCGCAGCCACGGCCCGCGCCGCCGATCCCAGCGCAGAGCAGCTCCGCCATGTAGATGAGCTACTGGCGCTAAGCGAGCGCGTCCTCCGCCGCCGCCGCGTCCTCCACACCTAGCGAACTGCATCAACTTCTCCACCCAGCAGGTGGATAATTTGATTCAGTTCGAACCTAAGGTTCAGGTTGAGGGTTAGGTAGAACCTGGCGGGCGACGATCTCGTCCAGCAGCGACTCCGCCAGGTGGTGGGCCTCCTCCAGCAGGATGCCCTCCACCGAGGGGATGCCGATCACGGTGAGCCCCGCCGCACGCGCGGCGGCGACGCCGGTCGGAGAGTCCTCCAAAGCAATCACCGACGGTCCTGGCTCTACCCCCAGCCGCCGACAGGCTTCTAGATAAGGATCGGGGGCCGGCTTCGGCGCCGCTACTTCGTGGGCGCTGAGGACGACATCGAAGTGGGCCTCGAAGCCAGCGATCTCGATCGAGCGGCGGACGAAGCGCAGCGGGGAGTTGGAGACGAGGCCGAGCGGAACCCCCTGCTCGCGCAGGCGCTCGAGCAGCTCACGGGCGCCGATCATCGCCTCCACCCCGTGCTCGAGCTCGGCCACCACCAGCTCGTTCAGCTCCTCGATCATCTCCGCCGCCCGGCCCGGCTCGCCGAGGCGGCGTTCGAGCATTGCGCCGGCGATCTCGGCCGAGGTGCCAACCAGCTCCAGCTTGTCGGCCGGGGTGAAGGCGGTGCCCCGGCGCTCGAAGAGGTCTTCCTCGGCCCGCGTCCAAACGGACTCGGTGTCGAGCAGGAGACCGTCGTTGTCGAAGACGACCGCATCGGGCAGGGAGGGTGACATGGGCGCGGGATCATTCCAGCTTGGCGCAGGCGAAACCGGTAGCGTCGCCATCGATGGCCTTCCACGTCGAAGTCAGCTCCGGCCTGCACCACGCCCGCGTCTTCAACCTCGAGGGCGAGGAGGTGCGGCGGACCGTACTCGACCCCTGGTTAGCCGGGCGGACGGTCGAACTCGGCGACCGCAAGTGGGACCCGGAAGCGAGCGACCTGCGGGTCCTCGAGGGTCCCGACCTCAGCAACCCCGAGCTCTCCTTCGGCCAGGGCTGGGCAAACGCCGAGCGGGCCTCGGAGGACGTCACCGCCCGCGTACTGGGGGCAGCCCAGGAGGCCCGGGCCGGGGCCGCCGGTCCGGCGGCGCTGGTGATCGAAACCGACTCGGCGGTCGGCACCGTCGCTGAGATCGCCTCGGCTCACCAGGCGCGCAGCGTCGAGCTCGAGAGCCTGAGCGAGCGGATCGACGGCCGCGACCCGGAGGTCGCGGCCGTGATCGTGGTCGTGCAACGACAGCGCTGAGCGCCGCCGCGCTCAGGCAGCGGCAGTCGCCGGAGCGCCGAAGTCGATCGAGACACCGCGCGGGATCACCAGCACCGGATACCGCGCGTCCTCGACCGCGTAGTCGCTTTTGGCGCTGAGGACGACCCGGCCCGCCGGCGCCTCCGGCCGCGAGCCGACGACGAGCATCTCGATGCGCCCGGCCCCGTAGTCCGTGCACTGGGCCCCAAGCGCCCCGGCGAGGCTGTTCGCCGTATCGCGCGCGCTCGGATCCCCCTCATCGATCACCCCGACAGCGCCGACGCTGACCACGGGGCTGGCCTGGAGGCCGGCCGGCGCGACGGCGATCGCCGAAGGCCCCCCAAGGAGCAGTTTGTGTGCCGAGATCCCCGGCTTGACCAGCCCTTTGGCGGTCCGGTATTCGGAGCCGAAGACGATCACGTCCGCCTGCTCCTTCTTGGCCAACTCGGTGAGGCCGACACTGGTGGCCGGGTTGACGACCACGTGCTGGGGCATCTCAGGTATGCCGACCGAGGCCGCCCCCCGTGCCAGCAGCTCCTCGGCCTGCTGCTGTTCGAGCGATTCGCCGAACGAGTGACGTACGTAGGCGAGGGCGAGCTCACCGCCCGCGCTGGCGAGAAGCCGGCCGAGGGCGAGGGCGTCACGGTCCATATCCGTGTCGTCGTAGGAAACGATTATATTCATTGACATTCGGGTTCCTCCTAAATATGTGGGTTATCCCAGGCTAGACCCCCGAGAGACAGAACCGGAACCGCCCCCAGAGAGGGAGGGGCGGTTCCGCTCTGCGCTCGTCCGCTCGCCTAGACGGTGCCCCCGGCAGGTGCCGGTCGCGCCGCGGGCTGCTGCGCCGGGACGCCGTCGGGGTAACCCAGCGACGGTACGTCCGACGGGTACACCTCGTGGCCATGGACGGCGATGTCGCCTACTTCCATGTCCTCCTCGGTCATCCGCAGCGGGACGAAGAGGCCGACCAGCTTGAGCAGGATGAAGGTCCCGATCGCGGAGAACACGATCACCCAAAGGGCGGTGTAAGCCTGGACCCCGAGCAGGTGGAGACCGCCGCCGGAGATCAGGCCTTCGTGTTCACCCGCCATCAGATTGTTGGCGAAGATGCCGACCAAGAGGCCGCCGACAAGGCCGGCGAAGCCGTGCGTGTAGACGACACCGAGGGTGTCGTCTACGTTGCGGAACGGCGCCGTCCGGCTCAGGTAGTTGAGCGCCAGGTAGACGATCGTCGAGGCGACAACGCCGATGATGATCGCGGCCCAGCCATTGACGAAGCCGGCGGCAGGGGTGATCGCGACGAGGCCGACGAT
>JBQCEW010000284.1:0-3463 GCA_051959815.1 Solirubrobacterales bacterium | reverse complement strand
AGGGTGTTGGCGGTGCGAGGGTAGAGGCGGAGGTCGTATTGGTTGCCGGCGCCGAAGCCCTGGTAGTAGACGAGCATCCGCACGCGGGGGTGCTTGACGGTCCAAGCGACGACCTGCTTGACGAAGCGGGGTTCGTCTTCGCCGGAGACCGCCCACTCGGTCATCGCGACCGGCATCCCCTTCCACTGTTTGCCCGTATAGAAGTGGTTGAGGTCTTTCCAGACGGGATATTCGGAATAGAAGTCGGTGCCGACCCAGTCGACCCAGCGGCGGCCGGGCCAGTAGTTGCCGGGGAAGTTGCCTTTGACCCGGGGGGCGCCACCCGGGAGCGGGCTCCAGATGATGCTCACCGGCGCTGCGGGGAGTTCGGTCGGCGGCGGCCCTTTGGTCCGGCTCACCGGCGGCAGGCCGATTTCCGCCAGCGTCGCGTTGATCCCTTCGAGGCTTTGGCCGCCGCGGACGATCGTGACGATGCGCCGGAAGGCCTGCTTGTACCAGCCGGTCGTGTGTTCGCCGCCTTTCTGCGTCCCATCGCATTCGACCGCCGACCAGGCGTTGAGGCAGCGGTTGGGCTCGCCGAGCGGGCGGATGTAGGCGGGTAGTCCCTGTTTAGCGAAGAAGTCGTTCAGCTGCAGCAGGTAGTCGTCGCCGTACCCCAGCGCGATCTGCTCGGGCGTGATCAGCTCGCTCAGCGTCTGGTCGTCGGCGGTCGAGATCGCAAGGATCGGCCGCGTTCCCGTTTCCCGCCAGCGTTCGTAGGCTTCGTTGAGGCTGTTGCCCCAGGGATGGAAGGTCTCGAGCAGCGCCGGGTGCTTGCCCGTGAATTCGGCGAATTCGTTGAATTCGGTCGTCGTGCCGCGGTCGCTGACGCCGAGGAAGACGTCCGGCTTCGGCGGCACCAGCGACATCGCCCCCGCAGTTGCCGGCGCGGCGAAGGCGACCAGCGCAGCCACCACCGCAGCAAGCCGGCTAAGCCTCCTCGAGCACATCCACCATTCTTCGCGGTTCGACTCCGAGTGCCTGCGCATCTGCCGTGCCCCTCTCGCTCACCATGCCGACCTCCATCAGCTCGGCCTCCTCCCAGGTTGCAAACACGGCCTCCCCGAAAAAGGCGCGCAAGGCGATCAACCCCGCCCGGACCAGCGGCAGCGGCATGTGCACCAGCGGCCGCGGCCGCCCGGCGATGCGGCTGACCAGGTCGGACATCTGGTCGTAGGTGAGCGTCTCCGGCCCCGCCAGCTCGTAGCGCCGGGTCCTCTCCCCGTCGCCGCGCTCGCGCTCGAGCGCGCCGACCACGCAGCGCGCCGCGTCCGCCGCCCAGATCGGCTGGAACCGTGCCTGCCCTTCTCCCGAGACCGGCAGCACCGGCAGGAAGGAGAAGCGCCGCAGTAACGTGATCCAGGGATCGCTGCGGTCGTAGACGATCGAGGGCGCGAAGACCGTCGTCTGCAGCGGCGAGCCCAGCACCGCCCGCTCGGCCAGCCACTTGGCGCGGAAGAAGCGCGTCCGCTGCGCCGCCTGCGCGTCCAGCGCGCTGAAGAAGTGGAAGCTCTGAACGTTGCTGCGCTCGGCCGCCCGCAGCAGCCGCACCGTCGCCAGCCCGTTCAGCTCCTCGATCCGCTTCGGCGGCTGGTCGCGGATCGAAGCCGCCAGATGGATCACGGTGTCCACGCCCCGCAGCGCCTGCCGCACGAGGTAGGGGTCCGACATCTCGCCCAGGTCCCCCAGCGCGATCTGCACGTCGACCCGCCGCTCGCCCAGCCGCCGCGGCTCCCGCACCAGGCAGCGCACCTCCTCGCCACGCTCCAATAGCAGCGGCAGCAGCCGCGAGCCGATGCTTCCCGTTGCCCCAGTCAAGAGCAGCACAACCGCATGATCCCTAAAATGAGCGCTCGCGCTTGGCCGGGGCCCCCGGCGGGCACCCGGAAAACGAGCATTTAGGAGACCCTTCGAAATGACCTACGTCATCGCCGAGCCGTGCATAGGCCAGAAGGACAACTCGTGTGTCGAGGTTTGTCCCGTCGATTGCATCCACCCGACGCCTGACGAGGCCGATTACGACAACGTCGAGCAGCTCTACATCGACCCGGACGAGTGCATCGACTGCGATGCCTGCGTCGAGGCCTGCCCGGTCGACGCCTGCTTCGCCGAGGACCAGCTCCCGGCCGAGTGGGCCAAGTACGCGGAGATCAACGCGAACTATTTCAAGAACCAGGCCGCCTAACGCGCCTGGTCAGCCTTCTACGGAGGCCCGCGTAGCGCCGATCTGCAGCGGGCCCTCGTAGACGGTCACCGTCGAGAACATCCCGGCTTCCCGGTAGCTCTGCAGATAGACGGAGTTCGCCCCTTCGTCGTTGGAGCCGTCGAGCGTCTGCATCGCCAGGTGCGTCGTCGCCGCGACGCCGTTGGGGTTGAAGGTGCCGCCGCTGAAGAAGGTCACGCGCTTCCCGTCGATCCACATCTCGACGAATCCGCTGCTGGCGAGGCGATAGTGCATCAGCACGTCGACCCAACGGTTCTTGACCAGCGGCATCTGCCAGGGGACGTCGAACCCGTAGGTCGCGTTGCGGGTCCACTGGAGCTTTTCGCCGACGACCTGGATCTGCCACGGCGGCGAGCCGGAGAACGGGGGGCCGAAGGTCTGCAGGACGTTGAGCCAGCCGGGGACGCTGCTTGGGAAGCTGGACGGCAGGTAGAAGCTGGCGTGCCACCAGATTTCGTCGCCGGGTTCGAGGATCCCCGGCGAGACGAGCTGCGCGCGCGGGTTGTCGGTCGGCGTGATCGGATAGACGTCGCTGTCGTCGACGTCGAGCCGGAACACCGTCCGGCCGCTGCCCGCGGGGTCCGGTACTTCGCTGACGGCTCCAGGAGCCGACTGGTTCATCAAGAAGTCGCCGATGCCGGCGCCGAGGAAGAGCGGGGGCGGAGCAGGTTCCGGTTCGGGCGCGGGTTCCGGTTCGGGTTCAGGGGCGGGTTCCGGCGTCGGTTCAGGTTCGGGCACTGGTTCTGGTTCCGGCGCCGGTTCGGGAGCGGGTTCCGGTTCGGGCGCTGGCACAGGTTCCGGTTCGGGAGCGGGTTCGGGGGCCGCTTCGGGCGCAGGAGCCGGTTCTGGTTCAGACGCAGGTTCGGGAGTCGGTTCAGGGGTGGGTTCCGATTCTTCGACCGCCGAGCGGGTCGGCACCGGCGCTGCCTCCTTCAGCCCTACCTTGCCTGCCGTCGGCGGTGAACCTCCAGGCGAGCCGGCGCCTCCCGATTGAGCTGGGGGAGGGGATGGCGCAGCCACGCTCTCGCTGACCTGCGCCCGGGGGTGGCGGTGGTGATGGCGTCGTGGACCTCCCCGCCGCCGATCTGCATGAGCCGAGCCAAGCTGCACGCCACGATCGGCGTGCGCGGAGGACAGTCCCAGCCAGGGAGACGCCGTGCGACCGCCGCCCAGGTTGAACCAGGCCCCGGCAACAGCCGG
>JBQCEW010000283.1:0-2569 GCA_051959815.1 Solirubrobacterales bacterium | reverse complement strand
CTGGTGGCCGGCGTGGCCGTCCTCGGTTGCCAGACGCACGTCGGGACAGAGGCTGCCGCCGGCGCAGAAGAGCTCGTCTAGGCCACCGGAGTGCTGCTGGTTGCGGAAGCCGAGGAGAACCCGGAGCGGGATGCCTTTTTCGACCAGGTGGCGGCGCCAGATCGCCATCGGGGCGATGCCGATGCCGCCGCCGACCAGGATCGCTCCGGCGGCGTCGGGGTTGACCTGCTTCGGGGTCGAGAACGAGTTGCCAAGGGGTCCGGCGACCCAGACCCCCTCCCCCGCCTCCAGCTCGCAGAGCCTGTCGGTTCCCGGGCCAACACCCTCGACGAGGAAGTCGAGGCGCACGCCCTCTTTCGCCGGTGCCGTCTCGGCGACCGAGATCGCCCGCGGCAGGAAGGGGCGGCCGCTGTCCTCGCCCCAGCTCCGCTCGCTAGCGAGCATGTAGAACTGACCGGGCTCGGGGGCCGGTCCCTCGCGGTCGAGCAGGGAAAAGATCCGATAGCCGCCGGTTTGCTTGTTCTCGGCGACCTCGCAGAGGCGGCGGCCGAAGGGGGCCGTCATCGCGGCTGCGGCTCTCCCGCCGTGCTGCGGTGGATCTCCTGCAGGGAGCGCACGTCGGCGTCGCCCTGCTGAGCGGCGGCGATCGCGCGGACGGCGGCGGTGGCGCCGGGCATCGTCGTCACGCAGGGAATCCCGTGACGGACGGCGGCGGTGCGGATCTCGTAGCCGTCGGCGCGGGCGCCGGAGCCGGTCGGGGTGTTGATGACGAGGTCGCATTCGCGCTTGCGGATCAGGTCGAGGACGTGCGGCGATCCTTCCTGCAGCTTGTTGATGCGCGTCACCGGCACTCCCATCCGCTCGATCGCCTGGGCGGTCCCGTGGGTGGCGATCACCTCGAAGCCGAGGTCGTGGAAGCGGGTGGCGAGCTGCGTCGCGGCGGGCTTGTCGGTGTCGGTGACGGTGATGAAGACCGATCCGGATTCCGGCAGTCGCACCCCGGCCGCCGCTTGGGCCTTGCCGAAGGCGGTCGGGAAGTCGCTCGCGATTCCCATCACCTCGCCAGTGCTCTTCATCTCCGGGCCGAGCACCGAGTCGGCGCCGGCGAAGCGGGCGAACGGCAGCACCGCCTCCTTGACGCTGACGTGCTCCGGCATGCCTTCCGGCAGCTCCTGGTCGGCCAGCTTCTCCCCCAGCATCAGCCGACAGGCCAGCTTCGCCAGCGGCAGCCCGATCGCCTTGGAGACGAAGGGGACGGTGCGGGAGGCACGCGGGTTGGCCTCGATCACGTAGAGCTTGCCGGCGGCAACGCCATATTGGATGTTGATCAGACCGACGACGCCGAGCTCGAGCGCGATCCGCTCGCTGGTGGCGCGGATCTGCTCCAGCATCTCCTCGCCGAGGCTGAGCGGCGGGATCACGCAGGCAGAGTCGCCGGAGTGGACGCCGGCCTCCTCGACGTGCTGCATGATTCCGGCGACGTAGACCTGCTCGCCATCGCCGAGCGCGTCGACGTCGACCTCGATCGCGTTCTCGAGGAAGCGGTCGAGCAGCAGCGGGTGCTCCTGATCGGCCTTGACGTTGGCCTCCAGGTACTTCTTCAGGTCCTCGGTCGAGTAACAGATCTCCATCGCCCGGCCGCCGAGGACGTAGGAGGGCCGGACCAGCAAGGGGAAGCCGACCCTCTCGGCCACCGCAATGGCCTCCTCGGCCGAGTAGGCGGTGCCGTAGGGCGGTGCTTCCACGCCCAGGCGTTCCAGCAGGGCGCCGAAACGTCCGCGGTCCTCGGCGAGGTCGATCGCGTCGACCGGCGTGCCGAGCAGTGGCACGCCCGCTTCTTCGAGCGTGCGGGCGAGCTTCAGCGGCGTCTGGCCGCCGAACTGGACGATTACGCCCTCCGGCCGCTCCTGCTCGCAGACCGCGAGCACGTCCTCGGCCGTCAGCGGCTCGAAGTAGAGGCGATTGGAGGTGTCGTAGTCGGTCGAGACGGTCTCCGGGTTGCAGTTGACCATCACCGCATCGCGGCCGAGCTCGCGCGCGGTCATCGCTGCGTGGACGCAGCAGTAGTCGAACTCGATCCCCTGGCCGATCCGGTTGGGGCCGGCGCCGAGGATGACGACCGAGTCGTTGTCGCCGCGGCGGATCTCCGAGGCGGGCGGCGAGCCGTCGTGGCGCGGGCGCTCGTGGCCGGAGTAGTAGTAGGGCGTTGCCGCCTCGAACTCGGCGGCACAGGTGTCGACTGCCTTGTAATCGCGGGCGAGACCGTCGGTGGCGTCGAAAGCGACCGGCTTCCCGATCGCCAAGATCGCGGCGAAGCTCGCGGTCGGCTACACGCTCGACGAAATCCGCAATGACATCACGCGCGAGACGCCGGCCTCGTTCGAGCCGACGATCGACTACGTCGTCACGAAGATCCCGCGCTTCGCCTTCGAGAAGTTCAAGGGCGCGGACGACACGCTCACGACGCAGATGAAGAGCGTGGGCGAGGCGATGGCGATTGGCCGCACCTTCAAGGAGGCGCTTCAGAAGTGTCTCCGCTCCCTGGAGATCGGGCGTTTCGGCCTCGGCG
>JBQCEW010000282.1:0-5922 GCA_051959815.1 Solirubrobacterales bacterium | reverse complement strand
GCTCGCGGGCGATGAAGCGCCGTCTCTATAC
Source organism: Solirubrobacterales bacterium (assembly GCA_051959815.1). Lineage (GTDB taxonomy): Bacteria > Actinomycetota > Thermoleophilia > Solirubrobacterales > 70-9 > VAYN01. Next base: position 5,891 of record JBQCEW010000282.1, on the reverse strand, counting down.
GCGCCACCCCGAGGACCTGCTGCCCTCGCGACTGGGCGCAGCGATCGCCCATTTCGGGACGGTGATGGAGTTCACCCTGCCGCTGGTGCTGCTGCTCTCGGGCGGCGGCTGGCTGACCACCCTCGCCGTCGCCGGGATGGTGATCTTCCACGCCCACATCCTCTCCACGTTCCCGCTGGCGGTGCCGCTGGAGTGGAACATCTTCATGATCTTTGGGTTGCTCTTCCTCTTCGGCCACTACGCGAGCGTTCCCTGGTCGACGATCGACGACCCGCTGTTGTTAGTCATCCTCGCGGCGACCTGCGTCGGCTTCCCGATCCTGGGGAACCTGCGTCCGGACCTCGTCTCCTTCTTGCCCTCGATGCGCTACTACGCGGGCAACTGGGCGACGAGCCAGTGGCTGTTCCGGCGCGACACCGGCGCCGAGGCGAAGCTCGACCGCGACGTCGTCAAGGCGGCGCCGACCGTCGGCGTCCAGTTGGAGAAGTTCTACGAGCCCGACCTAATCGACGTCCTCCTCTACAAAGGCCTCGCCTTCCGCTCGATGCACTCGCACGGGCGGGCGCTGAACGCGCTGACGGCGCGGGCGGTCGACGACATCGAGGACTACGACGTGCGCGAGGGGGAGCTGGTCGCCGGCGTCGTCCTCGGCTACAACTTCGGCGACGGCCACTTCCACGACCACCGCCTGCTGGCGGCCGTGCAGGAGCGCTGCCGCTTCGCGCCGGGGGAGCTGCGGGTGGTGACGCTGGAGTCCCAGCCCGCCCACGTGCAGCGCCAGCGGTACCGGATCTGGGACGCCGCCGACGGCCTCGTCGAGGAGGGCCACGTCGACGTCGCCGACATGGCCCGCTGCCAGCCGTGGCTGGGGGAGGAGCCGTTCCCCGTCCACTGCCCCAACCCCCGAACTGCATCAAATTCTCCACCTGCTGGGTGGGGAATTTGATGCAGTTCGCATGGGTCATGAATGATGTGACGGTATGAGCAGCGCGATCGTCGTCGGCTCCGGGCCCAACGGGCTCGCCTGCGCGGCGACCCTGGCCAGCCGGGGCATAGCGGTCACGGTGATCGAGGCCGACGAGGCGATCGGCGGCGGCGCCCGCAGTTCCGAGCTGACGGTGCCGGGCCTGCTGCATGACGAGTGCAGCGCCTTCCACCCGATGGCGGTCTCCTCGCCGGCGGTGACGTCGTTGGAACTTGAGCGCTATGGGCTCGAGTGGTGCTGGCCGGAGGTCGACTTGGCGCACCCGCTGGACGCGGGCAGGGGCGCGACGATGCTGCGCTCGCTGGAGGAGACGGTGGCGGGACTGGGGGAGGGAGGGCGCGCTTGGGAGCGGGTCTTCGGTCCTTCGGCCAAGGGCTACGACGAGCTGAGCGAAGACATCTACCACCCGCTGATCCACCTCCCGCGCCATCCGCTGCGGCTGGCCCGCTTCGGCCTGCCCTCGGCGCTGCCGGCGAGCGTCGTGGCGCGCGCCTTGGGGACGCCGGAGGCGGCGTCGCTCTTTGGCGGCGTCGCGGCGCACTCTTTCACCCGGCTCGACCGGCCGCTCAGCGCCGCGATCGGGATGGCGCTGATCAGCGTCGGCCACGCCTACGGCTGGCCGGTGGCGAAGGGCGGCTCGGTGGCGCTCGCCGAGGCCTGGGCGTCGGTGATCCGCGCCAACGGCGGCAAGATCGAGACCGGGCGCTGGGTGCGCTCGCTCGCCGAGTTGCCGGAGGCCGACGCCGTCGTCCTCGACCTCGCCCCGCGCGGCGTCCTCGATCTGGCAGGCGACCGGCTGCCGGATCGCGTCGCCCACGCCTACCGCCGCTTCAAGTACGGGCCGGCGGCCTTCAAGGTCGACCTTGCGGTCGAGGGCGGTGTGCCCTGGGCCTATGAGCCGGCCCGCCGCGCCGGCACCGTCCACCTCGGCGGCAGCTTCGAGGAAATGGCCGCCGCCGAGCGCCAGAACAACCGCGGCCGCCTGCCCGAGCGCCCCTTCGTCCTCCTCGGCCAGCAGTACCTCGCCGACCCCGGCCGCTCCAATGGCGACCTGCACCCAGTCTGGGCCTACGCCCACGTCCCCCGCGGCTACACCGGCGACGCCACCGACACCGTCCTCGACCAGATCGAACGCTTCGCCCCCGGCCTGCGCGAACGCATCGTCGCCGTCTCGACCCGCACCCCCGCCGAGATCGAGGCCGCCAACCCCAACCTCGTCGAAGGCGACATCGCCACCGGCGCCAACGGCCCCCTCCAGCTTCTCCTCCGCCCCCGCATCACCCCAATCCCGTACTCCACCGGCATCCCCGGCGTCTTCATCTGCTCCGCCGCCACCCCTCCCGGCGCCGGCGCCCACGGTATCTGTGGCTTCAACGCCGCCGAAGCCGTTTTGCGGACGCTTTAATTTTCCAGTGTGGAATTCGACACCTCACAGGTGCCGAATTCCACACTCGGTCTAGGTCGTCTCCTTGGAGGGAAGTCTGAATCTCGGTTGACCGCACTTGGCGAGCTTCATCCGGTAGGTACGCCCACTTGGACGCCGAATGTGGACCAGCGTGTAATACGTGATCCCATCACCACACAGAACCCGGTGGTATGCGACGATCTTCAAATTGTTGCCGACGCTGTCTTCTCCCTGCGCGGTAGCCCGGATCTTCCCCCATGAGCGCCAGTCGAGGTGCTGCGTACTGATATCGCGGACATGGAGTAGCCCGTTCGGTTCTTCGCGAATTCGAGAGAAGAAAGCACACCGTTTTGGGTGCTCCATGTATTGAAAGCGGCCATGATGAAGGCATGCAATGAGAGTTTCGCGCTCTTGAGGGGCGCTTGCTGCAGCGCTCAGGGGGCATGCAACTGTGAGAAGGAATGCACTGACGAGAATCCAACGCTTCATTTGCGAAGCGTATTACGGGGGTGGGACCTCAGTCCCCCACCTCGACTGGACGGGGCGTTCTGGCTCTCAACGGTCTCGAAGAGGATCTCGGCGAGGCTGACGGCACTGGCACATCGCCGCAATCAGCGCCCAGGCGCTGGGGTCGCCGAGGGATTCGCGGGCACGACGGTCACCCGGGGCAGGATAGGAGGCGGTTAATGAAGCTCTGCTGCGGGGTAACTCGTCTTCACACGCTATGGGGACCTCGTCCAAAAGCATCGGGGATGTGAGGAGGGCGGAAAACGAAGGTGCTCGCCGTGAGCACAGGTTCGGTTCCTCGCCGCCGCTGACGATTGGGGTGGAGGAGGAGCTCCTGCTCGTCGACGCCGATTGCGGCCTCGTCGCCGAGGGCGAGGGGGTGCTGGAGCGGATCGATGCCGGCCACCGCGACCGCGTCTCGACCGAGATCTTCGCCAGCCAGATCGAGCTGAAGACGGGCGTCTGCATGGACGCGGGCCAGGCCGCGCGGGAGCTGGCCGACGTGCGGCGCGCGGTCGCCGCAACCGGCGCCCGGCTGATGGGCTCCGGCGTCTACCCCGGCGAGTCCGGCGAGCCGGCGTTGGTCGAGAAGGCGCGCTATGAGAACGTCAAGAAGGACCTCGCGAGCCTGCTGGCGACGCCGCCCTGCGGCCTCCACGTCCACGTCGGCATGCCCGACCCCGAAACCGCCGTCGCCGTTGCCAACTCGATGCGCCACCACCTGCCGCTGCTGGCAGCCCTCACCGCCAACTCGCCCTTTCGCGACGGCGCCGACACCGGCCTCGCCAGCGCTCGCGCCGCCGCCGTGCGCAGCTACCCGCGCTTTGAGCTGCCGCGCGCCTTCCGCGATTACGAAGACTTCCTCCGCGTCGCCGACCAGCTGATCGCCGCCGCCGGCGTCACCGACTACACCTACATCTGGTGGGACGTGCGCCCGCATCCCAACCTGGGCACGGTCGAGGTGCGGGGGATGGACATCCAGCCGCGGCCGGAGGCCAACGCCGCCATCGCCGCCCTGATTCAGGCCCTCGCCGCCAAGGAGATCGACCGCCCCGGCGCCCCCGGCCTCACCCGGGAGGCGATCGAGGAGTCCGACTTCCAGGCCGAGCGCTACGGCCTCGAAGCCCGCCTCAGGGTCGACGAGAGCACCGCCGCCCCCGCCGCCGAGGTTGCTCGCGCCACCCTCGAAGAAGCCCGCCCCTACGCCGAGCAGCTAGGCGGCGAGGGCGCCCTCGAAGAGATCGACCGCATCCTCAGCGAAGGCAACGGCGCCGACCGCCAGCGCCGCGTCCACAGCGAGCGCGGGATGGAGGCGCTGCTCAGCGACCTTGCGGAGCGGACGCGGGTTTAGGCCCGTCCTGCTCCCAGCGCCCTGCGGCCGGATTCCACGTTCCTTTCGCATTCCCCTCGAGCAAGGGATCGAGGAACGGGGTGACGATTTCCAAAGCTGCGTCGAGGTTCAGCGCTATGTCCAGGAGCGACCTTTTTGCTTCAGCTGCATACCCAGGCTCCCATAGATCACGAGCAGGCACCTCGAATAGTTTCGGGAGCTCGATCTTTCGCCGCTTCGCCTCGGAAGAGAGCGCCTTCATCTGCGCTGTGGCCTTCACCGATACCCCTTTCGTCAAGGCCACCAGGTCGACGAGGTCCTTATAGCGGGTGGAGGGAGCTTGGGCAGGACCGTAACGGTCGAAGGTGGCAGTCACCTTGTCGGCGATGTGGTCTACGAGCGGGTAAACGCTGTAGCCGCACTGCGCGAAGTCCAGGATGCTGATCCTGGCCAATGGCGGCGCTTCGTCGGGGCTTCCGGTCATCGTTACTTCTGCTCCCACTAGGTCGACGTGGAACGTCGACCACACCGCCCCGCCGATCAGCGCTTTCACCGGTATGCGCAGGCTCGTGGCGGCGTCGCTGACTCCGAGTGCTGCTCCCAGTTCGAATTCGAACCAGTCGTCCATTTCGAGTGCGACTGCGCTACGCAGTTCTTGCGCGGCGACCGCCGTTTCGACTTGTCGGTAGAGATCGATGTCTAGCGTGCCGCGAACCCCTATCCCACGAGCGTTGAGAGCCGTGGCGCCCATGAGTATCCACCCGTTGTCGTGCACGTAGAGGCGTGCGAGCAGGCGGTCATAGGCGAACTGCCGTTGTAGCTGGGGCAGGTCCCATTTCGAGTGCTGGGCCAGTTGCTTGAGCTTGTCGGTGAGCGCCTGACGGAAGCTTTTCGGGCTGGCGTAGGGGCGAGTTGCCTCCACGTCATCGACTCCCTTCGATGGGAATGGCTGCTTGTTGAAGCCAGGCCGGGACTCGCGGGTCTTCGACTAGGTTGAGGAGATGGGCGAGGGCCATGACGCCATCGTCACGGTGCAGGCCGAGCCGCGCGGCGGCTGGGGCGAGTGCCGCCGCGAAATGCCCTGGTTGCTCATGTTCGCCTCGAAGGGCATCGGCGATGATTTGCGCAACGGCCGCCGGCTCCTCGCGATCGGCGAGCAGATCCGCTGCGGTCCGCGCGGGGGTGGTCACGGGAAGGCCGCGCAGTTTCGTCCACTCGTCATCCCGAAGCTGTGCCTTGCGGATGCGCACGTCGGGCCGCCGGCTCTGTCGACGGGCTGCGGTGATGAATTCATGGCGGTCGGCGGGGAGATGGCCGAGCTCGTAAAGGGCCGCGGCCGAGCGATGGGAGACCACCCCCTGCTCAGGCTTGCGCTCCCAAGCCGGCGTTTCGGGAGCGAGCTGCATCCATGCCGCTCGAAGGGAGGCGTGGTCAGGAAGAGGTGCTCCGGCCAGGTGGAAGACCCCTGGGCCCATTCGCTCGATGAGCCCGCTCTTGTGGGCGAGACGATGCAGCGTGGCTGGTGAAACACCTCCGCCTTCAGCCTGTCGGCGGGTGAACAGGCCCCATTGGTCCTCCGCAAGGGTGGCTAGGCGCTGTTGAGCGGGAAGGCGCACAATAGCTTCATTCTACTTCAAACTTGAAGTATTTCGCAGATCAAAGAA
>JBQCEW010000281.1:0-3367 GCA_051959815.1 Solirubrobacterales bacterium | reverse complement strand
CGCGGGCATCGCCGCGATCGGCCTCGGGCTCGTCCTCTACGCGCCGCACTGGCTCAACCACCGTCGTGAGGCGCAGCGGCGCGAAGAGGCGGAGCTCGAGTTGCGGCAAGAGCGCGATCAGGCGCGGACCCTGGGTCGGACCCTGCCCGCCGACTGATTAACTAGACACATGCGAGTTTCCGCGAAGGCCGACTACGCGGTGCGGGCCGCTGCCGAGCTTGCGGCCGCGGGCGACGAGGGCCCCGTTAAGGGTGAGCGCCTGGCCGAGGCCCAGGACATCCCCCTGCAGTTCCTCGAGCACATCCTGCTCGAGCTCAAGCACCACGGGATCGTCCGCGCCCGTCGCGGCGCCAAGGGTGGCTACTGGCTCGCCCGCCCCGCCGATGAGGTGACGATCGCCGAAATCGTCCGCGCCGTCGAGGGCCCGATCGCCCACGTGCAGTCGACCCCTCCCGAGGACATCGAGTACCGCGGCAACGCCGAGCACCTCCAAGAAGTCTGGATCGCCGTCCGCGCCAGCCTCCGCACTGTGCTCGAGGAGGTCACCCTCGCCGACCTCGTCTCCGGCGAGCTTCCGGGAATCGTCAGCGAGCTGACCGCGGCTCCCGATGCCTGGGTCGCGCGCTAACGAGTTCGTTAGAAGCGGCTAAACGGAGACATTACGCTCGCGAAGGATCTCTGCGAGGTGGTCCGTCATGGATGTCTGTGCCCGACGCAGGTCGAGTCTTAGTTCGGCTTGATGCGACTCGTGCCGCCAAGCGTGTAGGGAAAATGCCTGGTCGAAACGGGTTCCACCACCCTCTAGGTCTCCAATGCGAGCATTGCGGATCCGCTGGTCTATCCATGCGTGCAGCGTCAAGAACCTGGGCTCGCCAGAGACTCGATTCCAGGTAACGAGGCGTCCGTCCGTACACAAGACCTCGCGCTCGCTATTTCCGAGTGCCACGCGCCACCCATAAACATGCTTGGCGCCGGGGCGTATCAACCTCCGCTTTGTCGGCTTGCTCGCGTTCAAGGGAATGCGTTCGGGTTTGCTTTCCCGCAAAAGCGCCTGAAGGGTGATCGTGGCCATTTCGTGAAGAAGCTGCCTGGTCGCCTCCTCTTCATCTTCATATTGCTTGCGCTGAAGGTCGAGAGCTTTCTGCTGGGCAGATTCGTCACCCTTTTCTACCTTGCGCTTATGAAGGGCTGCGCGCAACTCTTCGTGTGCCCCCATACTGAGCGGAAGCATGACACGCGGTGCTGTACTAACCCGTTTTCGCCTCCGCCGGCACCGGGTCGAGGTCGAAGTCCCGGCCCAGTCGCAGTTGGCAGTAGCGCTTGGTCAAGTCGTAGTTGATGCGGTCGGACTGCTTCTTCATCCGCGGCTCGAACTCGAAGTTTTCGGGGCAGGAGAGGCCGAGCCGATCGAGGAGGTTGAGGGTGCTGGTCTCGTAGTCGGCGGCGAAGTTCTCGTAGAGGACGAGGATCGGCTTGATCCCGGAGTGCTCGAAGAAGGCGTCCCAGGAGGCCTCTTCGGTTAGGAGCTGGTCGAGCAGGTGGTCGATCGCCCGGTAGTGGAAGCGCAACTGCGGGCGGTGCTCCTCGATGAAGCTCTGGTAGGCGGCGCCGTTGCCCTCGACCGAGCCGGCCTCGGCGCCGGCGTGGTCTTCGCGCCAGGTCGCCGTCTGCACCGCCTTCCATAGCGAGACCGCCTGGCGCACCTTGTCGCCCCGCACAACGCGGACGAAGGTGAGGTCGGGGAAGACGGTGGGGAGGAGCTCGGCCAGCGGCACGTCGCGGTAGGCAGGGATGTTGCGCAGGAGGCTGACGAACTCGCCGAAGTAGCCCCACATCAGCTTCGCTCCGAAGACGCCGTTGTCGGTGGTGCCGGTTTCGAAGACCCACTCCAGGTAGCGGTCGTAGGCGGCGCGGCTCCAGAGCGGGGAGCGGGGTGGGGGGTCGCTGCCGACGCTGCGCTCGCCGAGGTGGTCGCGGATCGACTGGTCCTCGACGCCGAGGAAGTATTCCTCCGGCCGGCGCGGGCGGCCGCTGTGGCGCAGCGCCTCGAAGTACTCCTCGGGGCGGCCGGCGACGCCGGTTTCCTCGAGCGCGTGGCAGACGAGCGTGCTGCCGCTGCGGGGGGTCGCGCAGACGAGATATGAGTGATCGGGCTGCACTTATCTCCTAGTCTTGAACAGAGTCATGCTGCCGCCGAACATCCTCTACATCCATTCTCACGACACCGGCCGCTATGTCCAGCCCTACGGCTTCCAGGTGCCGACGCCGAACATCCAGATGCTGGCCGACCAGGGGGTGCTGTTCCGCGAGGCGTTCTGCGCCGCGCCGACCTGCTCGGGCAGCCGCGCCAGCCTCCTCACCGGCCTCTACTGCCACAACAACGGGATGCTCGGGCTCGCCCACCGCGGCTGGAAGCTGAACGACTATGGGCAGCACTGGGTCCACACCCTGCGCCAGGTCGGCTACCGCTCGATCCTGATCGGCGAGCAGCACATTTCCCTCGATCCGAAGGTGATCGGCTACGACGAGATCGTTCCGGTTGACTCCAATCACGCCTCCTACGTGGCGCCGCTGACGATTAAGGCGCTGAAGGAGGCGCCGCCGCAGCCGTGGTTCATGTCGGTCGGCTTCTTCGAGACCCACCGCGACTTCTCCGCTCCCACCTCGGTCCGCGACACGCTCTACTCGCTGCCGCCCGCCAACCTCCCCGACACCGTGGTGACGCGGCGGGACATGGCGGCGTTCAAGGCCAGCGCCCGCTCGCTCGACCAGGGAATCGGCGCCGTCCTCCATGCGCTGCACGACTTCAACCTCGTCGACCGCACGCTCGTCATCTGCACGACCGACCACGGCATCGCCTTCCCCGGCGCCAAGGCGACTCTCTTCGACCGCGGCACCGGGGTGATGATGATCATGCGCGGCCCTGAGTTCGGCGGTGGCAAGGTGGTCGACGCGCCGGTCAGCCACCTCGACGTCTACCCGACCCTCTGCGATCTCGCCGGGGCCGAGCATCCCGACTGGCTGCAGGGAAAGTCCCTGATGCCGCTGGTGCGGGGGGAGGTGGAGAGGCTCCACGACGCGATCTTCACCGAGACGACCTACCACGCCGCCTACCAGCCCCACCGCGCCGTTCGCACCGAGCGTTGGAAGTACATAAGGAGATTTGACGAATACCCGCATCCGGTGCTGGCTAACTGCGACGACAGCGACACCAAGGACCTGCTGGTCGCGGCGGGCTGGGGCGACGAGGTCGTCCCCGAGGAGCAGCTCTACGACCTCGTGCTCGACCCCCAGGAGGGGAGCAACGTCGCCGCGGACCCGGCCAAGGCGGAGGTGCTGGCGGAGATGCGCGAGCGGCTCGACGTCT
>JBQCEW010000280.1:0-3236 GCA_051959815.1 Solirubrobacterales bacterium | reverse complement strand
CGGAAGGCAGAGGCTCGCGACACTCCCCTGCCAAGTGGCCCCAAGGGAAGAAGTGCTCGGCAAAGAGGCCTACATGTGAGTTTTCTGTTTGCACACCGTGCTGGTGAGGCTGCACCGCGTCAGTGCAAATAGAAAAATGTGATCACTCTGAATTAAGGTGAGTGGCATGGGACACGAGTGTCCACCAACCGGGCAGGGATCGCCACAGGGTCCAACCCTGACATCGACCCTGAACTTTCTCCTTCCCCGGGAAGCCAGCCGTCGGAAGAGGGGATGTACATGACCGGACTCCTGGAGCGCGAGCGCGAGCTGGGCGAGCTCGATGCGGCGATCCGGGAAGCAACCTCCGGCAGGGGCGTCGCGGTGGCGATCGAGGCCGGGGCGGGGTTGGGGAAGACCCGCCTGCTGCAGGAGGCTCGTGGAGCAGGGACGGCTGCGGAGCTCGACGTCCTCACGGCGCGGGCGACCGAGCTGGAGAGAGAGTCGCCGTTTTCCTTGGTCCGGCAGCTGTTCGAGCCGCGGCTCAAGGAGCTTCCGACCGAGCAGCGGGAAGAGATCTTCGACGGCGCGGAGGCGGCCCGTGCGGCCCTTCATCCCGATGGCGCCGGGGAGCACGATCCGTTCGCCGTTCTCCACGGCCTCTACTGGGTTGCCGCCGCCCTCGCCCAACGAAAGCCGCAGCTCTTCGCGGTCGACGACCTGCACTGGGCCGATTCCGCCTCTCTCGAGTACCTCGCCTTCCTTCTGCCACGACTCGAAGAGCTGCCGGTGGTGCTGTTGATGGCCTGTCGCGCCGACGAGCCGGAGCCGCCGGCCGAGCTCGCCCGGGTCCTGGCGGACGCGTCCGTGCGACATCTGTCGCCGGCACCGTTGAGCTTGGAGGGCACGACGGAGCTGCTCTCCCGCGAGCTGGATCGCGATCCCGAGGCGGCGTTCGCGGTCAGTTGCCACGAGGTCAGCGGCGGCAATCCGTACCTGCTCTCCGAACTGGTGCGAACGCTGGAGGAGCAGGGCCTCGAACCGGTCGCCGGCAACGCGGCGGTGGTGGAGGGTTTGGCTCCCGAGGGAGTGGCGCGCATGGTCCTGATGCGCCTGGGCCGCCTCCCGCCAGAGGCCAGAGGGCTTGCGCGGGCGCTTGCCGTGCTCGGCGATGACAGCGACTATCGCGCGGTGTGCGAGTTGGCGGATCTGAATCCAGACTCCGTCCACGGCGCCGCCGACGCGCTGCGCGCGAGTGGGATCTTGGATGGATCAACGCCGTTGCGCTTCACCCATCCGCTTGTGCGCAATGCGATCTACGCTGACATCCCTGCCGGAGAGCGGGCGCAGTCACACTCGCAAGCGGCCGCAATTCTGAGCAAGCATGGCGCCGGCGTCGAGCAGATCGCAAACCAGCTCTTGGCTGGAAGCGCCAATGGAGACAGGGCGACCGTGGAGGCGCTCGTCTTTGCAGGAGAACGCGCGTTGGCTACCGGCGGGCCACGGTCTGCGATTGCCTATCTGAACCGCGCCCTGGACGAGCCGCCGCCTACCGATCTTCGAGCCACCGTTCTCGATCAGCTGATCACCGCGAGCTTCCGCGCCGGGGATCCCACGCCCTTCAATGCGGCGGAGCCACACATAGCGGGCGAGGTCGAGCGAGAACCGTGGTTGCGCAGTCGGTGGGCGGCGCCTATGACCATGTTGATGGCGATGCTGGGTCGTTTTTAATAAGCGGCCGCGATGCTCGAAGACGCAATAGAGGTGGCGGCGGGCGAAGGGGACATGGAGCGCGCGTTCCAATTGGAGGCGCACATGGCAACGCTGGCTCTGGTGGTCCCCTCTGTGCCCAAGGTGGACATGGAGCGCTTCATCCACAAAATCGATCCGGATAGTCCGGCGGGACGCCTGGCTGCCGCGATGGAGGTTCGCGTCGCGGCTGTGAACGGAACCGCTGCCGAGGTCTCCGCTGCGGGCAAGCGCGCACTGGCGAACGACGCCATCATCTTCGCCGAGGAGCCGGAGCTGGTGTCTTCGGCCCTTGTCGTGATGTCGCTTGTGGCCGCGGACGAGGTCGATGTGGCTCGCTATGGAGCCGAACGAGCGTTGGCCATCGCCGAAGAAGGGGATTCGAATCCCACGCAACTCATCCGCGGCTGGCAGTTGCGTGGATTCGTCGCTTGGGGTGCTGGGGACCTCATCCAGGCTGAGGCGGACATGCGCCAGTCGATGAATCTCGCACGGATGGCAGGAATTCTCCCGCTGGTGATGATGCAGGTTCCCCTTCTGGCCGAGGTCCTGATCGAACGCGACGAGCTGGGGGCTGCGGAGGCCGAGCTGCAGAGCCTCGGATTTGGGACGGGGTCTCTGCCGGTGAACCCAATCTCGGCTTCCTTGCTGATGTGTCGCGGCCATCTGCGCTGGGAGGAAGGAAGGATCGAGGAGGCCGCCGAGGATTTTGCCGCGTTATCGGAACAGGTCGAGGAGCTGGAGATCGGACCCGGGCCAGTCGCCTCGGTGGCCCCGTTTTTCGTCCCTTCGTTGCTGGCGACCGGGAAGCGGGACCAGGCCGAGGATCTTGCGAGCGCGATGATGGCGTGGGCCCGCCGCTTCGGGTCGACTTCCTCCATCTCGCATGTTTCGCGCGCGGTCGCCGCCACTCGGAGCGGAGACGAGGCTGTGGAGATCCTGCGGGAAGCCGTCGCGATCCTCGATGACTCTCCCCGTCGCCTTCAGCGTTTACATGCGCTCGTCGATCTGGGCGCGGCTCTGCGGGCTGCAGGCCACCGCAGCGAAGCCCGGACGCCTCTCCGGGAGGCGCTCCAGCTCGCCCGCCGTTGCGGTGCCGTCAGGGCTGCCAAGCGCGCTCGCGACGAGCTGCAGGCGACGGGGGAGACGGTGCGGCGCTTCGCCCCGATCGGCGTCGAGTCGTTGACGCCCAGCGAGCGTCGGGTGGCGGAGCTGGCGGCCTCCGGCCTGACCAACCGGCAGATTGCCCAAGCTCTCTTCGTCACCGTGAAGACGGTGGAGTCGCACCTCAGCGCCGCCTACGACAAGCTCGACATCGATTCGCGGAAACGCCTCCCCGACGCCCTCTCCGATTCGACGAGTCTGGAGGGCGCGGGGGCCTGAGGACTAGAACGGCAGCTTCTGGCGCGCCTCCTTGCCGGCCGAGTGACTCTTGTCGGCGGCGCGCTGGGATTTGCCGAAGGATTTGCTGAGGAGGCGGCCGAGCGGGCCGGGGGCCTTGCTGCCGG
>JBQCEW010000279.1:0-6835 GCA_051959815.1 Solirubrobacterales bacterium | reverse complement strand
GGTCGTCGCTGACGCCCTCGGTTTCAGGGCCGACGAGAGCGAGGTGGAGGGAGGGGTCGTCGAGGTGGCGCTCGAAGACTTCGAGCAGGCCGCGCGGGTCCTTGAGGCGGTCCCAGCGGGAGACCTGGGCGACAAGGGTGGCGTCGTCTGGAGTGGGTCCCTCCTGCAGGATCGTCGCCTTCTCCTCAATTGCGGCCAGGACCTCGCCCAGGCGCGCCTCGTCGAGGTCCTCGTTCTTCGGCGAGAAGGGGTCGATCACCGGCGGCATGAACCACGCCTTTGTGGCGTCCAATCCCTCCCAGAGGTACTCGGGCCTGGAGAAGACGTAGGCGTCGGCCTTCTCGACGTAAGGGCGGAGGAAGTCCCAGGCTTCGCGGGCGAGGTGGTTAGGGCGGTCGACGCCGACGTGGCAGCGCCAGACCACCGCCAGGCCCGCCCGTCGCATCGCGGGAACGAGTCCGGCGGTCTGCGGGTCGTGCAGGTAGATCACGTCGCCGGGCGTGAGCAGCCGGCTCAGCTCCCCGGCACACCAGTCGAGTGCTCGCTCGTAGATCGCCCGGGCGCGGTCATCGAGGGCGTTGCCATCTCCCTCGTGTCCGTGCAGGCGGTTGTGGATCCGCTTGGTGACGGCGAAGAAGCCGTCGGTCTCCGGCAGGACGAGCCAGCGGGTATCGACGTCGGCACCGCGGACGTAGGGGAGGAGGGCGCGCAGCATCTCCGCGACCCCACCGCCCTGAGCGGTCGAGCTGACGTGCCAGATCCGGCGGTCGCCGAAGATCGCCGGTGCGCTCGCCGCCGCCTGCTCGATCTCCGCGTAGCGCTCGCCGAGCAGGGGGCGGAAGCGCTCCAGGGGGGCCGGCTCGATCTCGACGGACTTCAGCTCGGGCACGGTTCGCCCCCGAGCGCAGCCATCGTCGCGACGACGGAGGCGGCCAGGGCGTCGAGGTCGTAGCCGCCCTCGAGTACGGCGCCGATCGGCGCGCTCCAATCTCCCGCCGCGTCGCGTACTGCGGAACCCATCCGGTGGAAGGACGAAGCGTCGAGCCTGCATTCGGCGAGTGGGTCGTCGCGGTGGGCGTCGAAGCCGGCGGAGATCAGGACAAGCTGCGGGCGGAACTCGGCGGCGGCGGGCAGCACCTCGTCTTCGAGCAGGGATAGCCAGAGCCCCTCTTCGCTGCCGGCGGGGACCGGCAGGTTGATCGTGTAGCCCTCGCCGGGGCCGGAGCCGATGTCCTCGCGGCGGCCGGTGCCGGGAAAGATCCCGCCCTGGTGGATGCTGGCGAAAAGGACGTCGTCGCGGCGGCGGAAGATCTCGGCGGTGCCGTTGCCGTGGTGGACGTCCCAGTCGAGGACGAAGACCCGCTCGAGGCCGAGCTCGGCGAGCGCCAGCGCCGCGGCGACGGCGACGTTGTCGAAGAGGCAGAAGCCCATCGCCCGCTCGGGCTCGGCGTGGTGGCCGGGCGGGCGGGCGGCGCAGAAGCCGGTCCGGACCTCGCCTGCGACAAGGGAGCGGGTCATCGCGCAGGCGCCGCCGGCAGCGCGCAGGGCGGCCTCGTAGGAGCGGGGGCCGGCGAAGGTGTCGTGGTCGATTGTGCCGCCGCCGGCGCGGCAGAGCTCGCGGATCGCCTCGAGGTGGCGGTCGGGGTGGACGCGCGTCAGCTCCTCCTCGCGCGCGGTGGGCGCCTCGCGCCGCTCCCAACCCAGCCAGTCGCGCTCGGCGAGGGCGGCCTCGATCGCCCGCAACCGGTGCGGCTGCTCCGGGTGCCCGTACAGCCCCTGCCGCGGATCGTGCTCCAAGCAGGCGGGATGGCTGAAGTAGAGCATCGGCGCCACTGTACCCGCGGCCAGACGGCGCTCGCCGAATCCGGCGCTCGCCTACTTGTCGGCGCTTACCCGGAGGGCATCGTGGAGGCTTGTGAGGTAGGAGTCGACGAGCTTCAGGTCGCCTCCCACCCGCATCCGCCCGCGGTTGCCGTCGAGCAGGGCGCGGCACCAGGTGTTGACGGTCCCGAGTGCCCAAGCGTCGACGGCTCCTCCGGGGTCCGCGGTCAGCTCGACCCTTCCGGACGGAGCCACCTGTCCCACCATGCTCTGAGGGCCAGCGCCGTTGCCATCACTCGCTCCGGCGACACCCAGTCTGATCCTCGAGTAGTTCTTCCCGGAGATCTCGATCAGGGGGAGAGAGGCCCGCAACACCGTCAACATTTCCGTCACAGACAGCCCTGTGTTTCCTCCGCAGTAGCCATGGCGCTGCCGCCACCGTCCCAGGGCCGCCACCAATGCCATCCCCCGCCGCGCTGGATCGGCGAGCGTGTACCTGACGCCCCTGCTCCGGGTGTTGTGGTGGTCGAGCAGGCCTCGTGAGCAGACGAGGTGGGCGCGGCGGTTGGCCTGGTGGAAGGTCATCCCGTCGGTGGTTTCCGCCAGGTCGGTCGGCGAGCGTGGCTTCCGGCTCAGCTGCTCGATCCAGCCCAGGTCCCAGAGATCGCCGAGCAGGGACATCCTTGCCCATGCGCCTTCTCCAATCTGCCTGTCGGGCCCTTGCAGCCAATCGGTCGACAGGTAGTCGTCGAGGAGGTGGAAGAGGTCGCGCCCGGGGCCCCGCGTAAGGCAGTAGGTGACGACGGAGGGGACCCCATCCCCCTCTTCGCGGTCGACCAGCCCCAGCTCCGCCAGCTTCGCCGCGTACCGATAGATGGTGCGCGGGGCGAAACCGGGCACCCGTTCGGTCAGCGCCTTCGTCCGCAGGGGCCGGGGCCCCAGCGCCATCAGGATCGAGCCGCCGGCGCCGGCGCCGAGCAACTGCAGCACCTCCCCAATTGAGTGCATCGCCTCCTGCCCTCGCGCGAGCGAAGCCTCAGAACCGCTTTGGATGCGAACCAGTGCCTCTATAGGAATCGCAGAATACCTTCAAACTTCCTGCGCGTAAAGGGTGCCGAAATCCACGCAGCGACATCTGGCACTCGTGACTTTCTTAACTTCCGCTCCATTTGCAGGGAGGAAATCGAAAAACCCAGATGTCCGAAAGAGCTCTCTTCCCGAGCTCTTTCGGAATTTCCTTCACGGGCACTTGCATCGGCCTTGGAGCAGGAGGTAGAAGCTCTCGAGTCAAAAAAGTTCGTCTGATCAGGCGAACGACAAGGAAAGCCCCCGAGACGCTCGTTTCAAGCAGGCATCTCGGGAGCCAAACCAGGTCCGGCGCAAGCCGGACACAAGGAAGGAATTATTTCAAATGCACAAGAAATTCATGCTGGCCTGCATGGTGATCGCCGCCTTTGCCGCGTTCGTCATGGCGCCTGTAGCTTCGGCTGCCACAATTACAAGTGAAACCAAAGTTGTTCCGGTCGGAACGTCGATCACAGGGATCAACACAGGCGTGACCAAATTCACAGGGCCGTTCAACGTCGAATGCGACCACGACCACCTCACAGGTGTCGTGACTAAGAACACCGACGCCGAATTCGAAGGCGAAATTCCCATTGGAAATGCTCAATTCAACGGCACCGCCGCAGGCACAGACTGCACATCGGCTCTCGGCGCGACCAAGGTGACCGTGAACAGCAAGCTGTGCCTGAAGCAGGTCGCTGGTACGGACACCGTCAACACCACGGGCTGCGGTGGCAACGTCACATTCACCCTGGAAATCACAGGAACCGGCCCGTGCAAGTACAGCACCGCCAGTGTTTCCGGCACCTTCACGACAAACAGCACGCCGGCCACTGCCACCATCTCGGAACAAGCAGCCAAAAAGGAGGAAGGCGGCATCTTCTGCCCGGGTGAAGGCAAGCTGGACTTGGTCTTCGACCTCCACACAACAGGCAAAACCTCCAACGAAACAGGAGCGGGAATCACAATCTCCTAGTGAGAATCCCGAGTCCGATGTCTTGAAAGGGGCCGCCAATTGGCGGCCCCTTTTTGCAGCAGTTGTCACTCGGGAGACGCTAACGTACCTTGACAGGCACCCATGCGACGGTAGGGTGGGCTGGCAGGTTGGATTTTTCAGGGGACGACGGGATCGGAGGCAGGGATGTCGAAGAGCATGAGGCGGGCGGCGACGCTGGCGGTGATATCGGCTTTGACGGGCCTGGGGATCTGGCTGTTGGTCCCTGCGGCCAGCGCAGCCCCTTGTCCAAACGAAGCCTTTCGCACCGGGCCCTCTGCCGGCCTGCCCGATTGCCGGGCCTTCGAGCTGGTATCGCCCCCCGAGACGAACGGTCGTTTGTTGGAGCCGATATCGAGCTTCGGCTTCGAAGCGACCTTCGACCTCTTCCCGACCGAGCTCGCCTCTCCCTCGCGCGACAGCGTCGTCTACGAGACCTACCAGTCGCCGCTGCTCTCGCCAGGGGGGGGCAACGGCAACTTCGATCTCTACGAAGCAGTTCGTGGAGGCACCGGCTGGACGACCGAGCGCCGTCTCACCCCCTCCGGCGAACAAGCCGTGATCCCGAATATCGGCGGCGTCTCCTCCGACCACACCTACAACTTCTTCCACGTTTCCCCGGTCTTCGGCAACCGCATCGGCGGCAGTCTTGCGGGCGAACTCGGCGCCGACTACCTGGGCAAGCCTGACGGCTCCCTCGAACTGGTCGGCAAAGGCAGTAAAGGCGAAGAACCACTGGCCCAGGGCCGCTACATCAGCGAAGGCGGCGGGCACGTGATCTTCTCGACGGGCAAACAGCAGGGACAGAGCATCTGGTGCGAAAGCCAGTATCAAGCCCACATCGCAAACCCAGGAGCACATCCTGGCTCCTGCGAACCCCTCCAACTCGAGCCCAATGCCGCCCCCACCGGCACCGGTGCGATCTACGACCGCGAAGCAGACGGCTCCACCCACGTCATCAGCCTCCTCCCCGGCGCAACCAAACAGCTCGAAGGCCAGCAGGCCTTCTACCAAGGCGCCTCCAAATCGGGCACCTCGATCGCCTTCAAGATCGCAGGCAACCTCTACGTCCGCATCAACTCGGGAGGAGCGGGCGAAGAGACCGAGGAAGCCGCCCCCGCCGCCGATAACCCCGTCTACGCCGGCCTCTCGCAAGACGGCAAATATCTCTTCTACGTTGCGGGCGGCAACAAAGGCACGATCCACCGCTTTGAAACTGGCACCGAAGAAGACGAAGAAGTCAACCCTGGCACCGAAGCCGAACTCGTCAACGTCTCCGCCGACGGCTCCCACGCCTACTTCATCTCCGAAGAAGAAATCGGCGGCGAAGGCACGGCGGGGCAACCGAACCTCTTCGTCTGGAACGGCACCACCACCGAACTCGTCGCCACCGTGGCGGCGAGCGACCTAGTGCAAACCTCGGTTAGCCCGATCCCCGCAGATATCCCTTCGCCCGATATCCCGGCGCTGACCCGCTGGACGAGCCAGGCGGTGGCGCCGGTGAACACGAAAGAACTCGGCCCCGGCGCCGACTCCTCGCGCACCACCCCGAACGGCGAAGTCATCGTCTTCGAGTCCAAAGCGAAGCTGACCGCCTACGACAACGCCGGCCACAGCGAGGTCTACCGCTGGGAAGAAGGCGGCCCGGGCGTGCAGTGCGTCTCCTGCGTCGGCGCCCCCGAACCCGCCGAGCACGATGCGCGGCTGCAGGAACTCGAACTCGTCGGGGTAGGCATGGTGGTCCATAACGTCACCGACGACGGCACCCGGGTCTTCTTCGAAACCGAAGAAGCCCTCACCGGCGCCGACACCGACGCCACCAACGACGTCTATGAGTGGCACTCCGAAGAACTCGGCCCCAGCGTCGGCCTGATCTCATCCGGTAGGAGCAAGGAATACGAACTCGCCCACCAGAGCAAAGGCCTGCCGACCCCCAACGTCCTCTACTCGGTAACCCCCGATGCAAAAGACGTCCTCTTCAGCGCCTCAGACGCCCTCGTCCCCGGCGCCGGCGAATTCGGCACCCAGGCCCTCTACGACGCGCGCGTGGGCGGCGGCTTCGCCCAGCCCGCGATCCCCCGCGCCTGCAGCGAAGAAGAATGCAAGGGCCCCGGGACCGGTGCTGCCCCCTCGGGCCTGCAGCAGGAGAAGTCGAGTTCCGCCCAGGGCCCGGGGAACCTCAAGCCCAAGAAGAAGCACCGTTGCCACAAGAAGAAGGGCAAGAAGGGCAAGTCCCATTGTCCTCGCCACGGCAACAAGAAGCACAAGAGCGCAAAGAAGCGAGCGGCGAGCCCGACGGTCTCCTCAGGTTCCTCGACGAGCGCGACGAGCGCCAGCTCGACGGAATCGAGCGCTCGCCCGGCCCCGCAACCCGCGGCTAGCGCCAACGCGCCCAGCACCGGTGCTCTGAACGGCAACTTCAACGAATTCGGGATCAAATCGCTCTCGGGCTCGCTCTCGACCACCGCCGCGGGTCAGCACCCCGACTTCAACGTCAACTTCAACCTCAACCACACCCACACCGAAGGCGGCGAACCCTGGTCCGACGCCCACGCCGAAGAAGTCTCGGTCTCGCTGCCGCCAGGCCTGCTTGGCAACCCGAACGCGGTCCCGAAGTGCGAAATGGGCCAATTCGTCGCCTTCGCCCATTGCCCGACCGACGCGCAGGTCGGGGTCGCCCACGTCCTCGTCAGCGACTTCCCCGCCGAACCAACCGAGCCGATCTACAACCTGACCCCGCCGCACCCCGACAAGGAAGTGGCGAGGCTCGGGTTCTTCGCCGTGCTTTTGCCCATCTACATCGACGTCAACGTGCGCACCGCCTCTGACTACGGCGTCACCGCCACCGTTCATACCCCGCCCTCGCTCTCAGGCGTGCTGGCAAGCCAGACGACGTTTTGGGGCAATCCGGCGGATTCCAGCCATGACGAACTGCGACTGACCTCGAGGGAAGCG
>JBQCEW010000278.1:0-4898 GCA_051959815.1 Solirubrobacterales bacterium | reverse complement strand
GATTGAAACCGTCCTCCCCATCGACCTCTCCGCACTAAACGAAGGAGCACCACGATGAAGGCCTACCAGTTGACCGAATGGGAACACCAACCCGAGCTGCGCGATGTCGACGCGCCGGAACCGGGGCCGGGCCAGGTCCTGATCAAGATCGGCGGCGCCGGCGCCTGCCACTCCGACCTGCATCTGATGGAGTGGCCGCCGGGGACGCTCGGTTTTGACGTGCCGTTCACGCTCGGCCACGAGAACGCCGGCTGGGTCGAGGCGGTCGGCGCCGGAGTCGAAGGCGTCGACATCGGCGAAGCTGTCCAGGTGTACGGGCCCTGGGGCTGCGGCCGCTGCCGCGCCTGCCGGCTCTCGGCCGAGAACTACTGCGAGCACCAGGCGGAGATCGGCGCCTTCGGCGGTGGTCTCGGCCTCGACGGCGGCATGGCCGAGTACATGCTGGTCCCGAACCCGCGGCTGCTGCTGCCGCTCGGCGACCTTGACCCGCGCGAGGCGGCACCGCTCTCCGACGCGGCGCTGACCCCCTACCACGCGATCAAGCGCTCGCTGCACCTGCTGGTGCCGGGCTCGACCGCAGTAGTGATCGGCGTCGGCGGCCTTGGCCACATGGGCGTGCAGATCCTGGGGGCGCTGACCCCGGCCCAGATCGTCGCCGTCGACGTCTCCGACGAGCATCTGCGCCTGGCCCGCGAGGTCGGCGCCGACGAGACCGTCAAAGCCGGCGACCTGGCGGCTGAGGCGATCCGGGAGATCACCAAGGGCCGCGGCTGCGAGCTGGTCGTCGACATGGTCGGCTCCGATGATTCGATCGCGCTCGCGGCGGCGGTCGCCAAGTTCGAGAGTGACCTGACGATCGTCGGGCTCCACGGCGGCAAATTCGAGTTCGCCTTCGGGGCAATCCCGTTCGAGGCAAACCTCTGCATCCCCTACTGGGGAACCGCGGTCGAGCTGATGGAGTGCCTGGACCTGGCCCGCCAGGGCAGGATTCACTCCCACACCGAGCGCTTCTCCCTCGACGACGCGCCCCGGGCCTACGAGAAGATGCGCGGCGGCGAACTCGACGGGCGGGCTGTGATCTGCCCCAACGGCTAGGCCGCTTTCCGGCCGGGGGTTGACGTGTCCGACCTCGCCCAGATGGCGATCGCGCTGGCGGCTGTCTTCGCCGTCAACCTCCTGCCCGCCTTCGGTCCGCCGACCTGGGCCGTGCTCGTCTTCTTCAGTCTCGACTTCGACCTCCCCGCGGTGCCGCTGGTCCTCGGCGGCGCTCTGGCCGCGGCGAGCGGGCGGCTCCTCCTCGCCAGCGGCACCCGCCGGCTCCGGCCGCACTTCTCGCCCGCACGGCGGGAACGGCTCGACCGTGCCGAGGCTGCGCTCGTTGCCGACCGCCGCCGCACCCTCGCCGGCCTCGGCCTCTTTGCCCTCTCCCCCGTGCCCTCAGGCCAGCTCTTCGTCGCCGCCGGCCTGATGACGGTGCCGCTGCTGCCGCTGACCGCCGCCTTCTTCGCCGGTCGCCTCGCCTCCTACTCGATCTACGTCGGCGTCGCCTCGGTCGCCGAGAAGACCCTCGGCGACATCGTCCTCGACGCCCTCACCTCGCCGCTGGGCATGGCGCTGCAGGTCGCGATGCTGATCGCCCTTGCGGTATTGCTCGGCGGCTTTCGGCCCGAGCAGCGCCTGGCACGCCGGCATCGCCACGCCTAGCGCCTGCGGTCCTCCCGCACGTGCGGATGTTGTCACGCGCGGATGGCACCTCCTCGCCGCTGAGAGACGATCCCCCTGAGCCGAAAAGCAGGCTGAAGAACTGGTCGCGGCACGGGAAATCACCCATAAAGCCCTCCCCACGGGTCCCGTCGCCGTTACGAGGGGGAGCTCGCGATAACGAGCTCCTCAGTACCCACCAAGCCCCCGCGCCGTCCCCTGCCGGCGCGGGGGTGGTCGGGGACGTCACAGTGTGACCTTCCCTCGGATGGGCGTTACTGGGCTCGAACCAGTGACCTCCAGCTTGTCGAGCTGGCGCTCTCCCAACTGAGCTAAACGCCCGAGGCTTTGAATCTAGCAATGGGCAGGAGATGGGCGGTCGGTGGCTAAAGAAATGGCTGCAACGGTCGATGCAATCGATGCAACTTTCCGCACCCTCCGGTGTTTTGGGGGGAGAACTTCAAAAGCTTGAGGACCGACGAGCCAGGGAATTAGACGTCTTTGGTGGTACGTCCTTCGGAAACAAAGGGCCCCGGATGGGGCCCTTTTCCGTTCCCTATCAGCACCTATGCTCTCGACACGATGACCAGTCCCCTTTCGATACGGCTCCTGCCGGCACTTCTACTGCTAGTGCTGGTCGCGCTCGTTCCCGCGAACGCCGTCGCCGCCGATACCTACGAAGCTTCTTGGAACGGCGGTCATCTGATCGCGACGGCGAACGCCGATTTCACCGAAGCGACGATCGACAGCGTCTCCGTCAGCTTCGATGGATGCGGAACCGCACCGGAAGAGGCGACCTGCACCTGGGAGGCCAAAGCGATCCTGTACGCCGGGGCGAAGCGCTGCGACCCGAGCGCCCCAGAAACGCAGATCGCCTGGGACAGCGGGCCGCAAGCGGGCAACGGAACCGTCGAAGACGGCGCGAAGAGCTTTGTACTGGAAGGCTGCCGCGGGCAGAGCCTCACCTTCCGACTCGAATTCCACAAGACCTACGAAGAAGGCGGCGACCCGCCTCCTTGGCGCGTAACCGGCGGCGCGAGCATCTGGGGCCTCTTCACCTTCGGCTATCACCCGGTCGAAGAAGAAGAACAAAGGATCATCAACGCAAGCCCACCGGCCCATCCCAGCTACCCCCCGTTCGAACCCAACTTCACCCCCACCAAGACCTTCGCGGTCAGTTTGAACTGCGGATCCCTCTCTCTCAACGCAACCCGCTACGCCTTCGCCTTTCACCGGATGGGGTGCCATAAGGCGAGCAACCTGGCGCGCAGCACTTTCCTCACCGGTCGGGCTCCCAGCGGCTACGTCTGCCGGCACAAGGGCAGCGTTCTCTGCTGGCGCCAGGGACAGCCGCAGAAGTACTTCGAATGGCGGCGGCCCGGCACCCCGCCCGCCCACGTCTGAGACCGGCTAGACGTGGTCGCTGGGCAGGTGCCAGCGGCGCGGCGCGATCAGCTCGTCGATCTCCCGCGGACCCCAGGAACCGGGCTCATACGGAATCGCCTTGGGCGGGTCTTCGAGCAGCGGCTCTGAGACCTCCCAGAGCCGCTCGATCGCCTCGGAGCTGCTGAAGAGGGTGCGGTCGCCGACCATCACGTCGTGGATCAGGCGCTCGTATGGGTCGAGGGCCTGGTCGGTGCCGCCGAAGGTGTCGGCGTAGCTGAAGCGCATGTGCGCCTCGCCGAGCTCGATCCGCGGCCCCGGCACCTTGGCGAGGAAGGAGGCGGAGATGCTGCCGGGGTCACCGAGCTCGAAGGTGAGGTGGTCGTGGCCGAAAGACTCGGCGATCTGGTCGCAGTCGAGCGGGAACATGCGTCGCGGCGGCTGCTTGAAGGCCACGGTCAGCAGGTGTCGGGTCTCGGCCAGGCGCTTGCCCGAGCGCAGGTAGAACGGCACCCCCTCCCAGCGCCAGTTATCGACGAAGGTCTCGACGGCGACGAAGGTCTCGGTGTCGGAGTCCTCGGCGACCCCGTCCTCGTCGCGGTAGCCCTCGTACTGGCCGCGGACGACGTCGCCGGGCCGCAGCGGCGGCATCGACTCGAAGACCTTCTCCCGCTCGACTCCGAGCGCTTTCGCCCCCAGCGTCGTCGGCGGCTCCATCGCAACGAAGCCGAGCACCTGGAAGAGGTGGGTGACGATCATGTCGCGGAAGGCGCCGGTCTCCTCGTAGAAGGAGCCGCGCATCTCGATCGAGAGCGTCTCCGGGACGTCGATCTGGACGTGGTCGATGTGGTTGCGGTTCCAGACCGGCTCGAACATGCCGTTGGCGAAGCGCAGCGCCAGCAGGTTCTGCACCGCCTCGCGCCCGAGGTAGTGGTCGATCCGGTAGATCCGGTCCTCCTTGAAGACCGAGTGGAGCCGTTCGTTCAGCTCGTGGGCCGAGCGCAGGTCGGTGCCGAACGGCTTCTCGGTGATCACCCGCGCGCCCCTCCCGACCCCCAGTCCACCGATCTCGTCCACCGTCGCTTCCATCGCCTTCGGTGGCAGCGAGAGGTAGACGAGGGTCTCGGCGTCCTCGCCGAGTTCGCCGTGCGCCGCCTCGACCGCCTTCCCCAGATCCTCGAAGCCCTCGCCGACGCTTGCGAAACGGAGGGACTCGGCGAAGCGCCCCCATGCTTCGCGGTCGCCCGCCTTGCGGCTCGAGTCCCGGACCGAGTCCAGGGCGAGCTCGCGGAATTCCTCGTCGTCGAGCGCCCGGCGGGCGGCGCCGATGATCCGGAAGCGCTCCGGCATCAGGCCCACCCGCATCAGGTGGTACATGCCCGGCAGCA
The DNA here is from genome assembly GCA_051959815.1 of Solirubrobacterales bacterium. Taxonomy (GTDB): domain Bacteria; phylum Actinomycetota; class Thermoleophilia; order Solirubrobacterales; family 70-9; genus VAYN01. The sequence goes on along the minus strand of JBQCEW010000278.1, from coordinate 426 downwards.
GCTTGCGCTTGGCGAGGTCGCCGGTGGCGCCGAAGAGGACGATCACCTGGTCCTTCGGCGTCGGCATCTGCCCTCGCTGCTCTTGCGTCATCGGCCTCAGCCTATGCTGCTTCCCGATGGCACCCCAGACCAAGCACGGCGTGCCCTACGACCCCGCCGCCCTCGACCGCGTGGAGCGCCGCTTCTGGCGCGACATCTGGGAGTCGATGCCCGCCGAGGCCACCGCCGAGCACGGGGTCGAGCTGCGCGAGTTCGGACCCCTCCAGGTCACGATCACGCGCGACCTCCCGCAGGTCCCGATCCTCAACCTCATCCTTGGCGCGCCGGAAGCCGACGAAGACGAGCTCGGCCGGGCCGTCGCCTGGGCCGAGGAGCACGGCGTCACCCCCTGCGTTCCCCTCACCCCCGGCCTTCCTGGCTCCGAAG
>JBQCEW010000277.1:0-11075 GCA_051959815.1 Solirubrobacterales bacterium | reverse complement strand
GCCTATCTCAGCAAGGGCGCGCAGATCATCTACCCGAATTGGGGCCACATGCCGCCCGGTCAGCGGGTCGACTTCTGGAACTACGACGCTAACGACCGTGGCTGGTACCGCTACGGCCGAGGCACGGTCACTCCGGACGGCAAGCAGATCGTTCCCGATCCCGGAGTGCGGATCTGGGAGTTCACGGGCGCAATGATCTCGAGTAGCCCTTCCCCGCCCGGTTCCGGCCCGATCCCCGGTGGCGGCAGCCACGGGGGCGATCCGGTCGACATGTATTCCGGTCTCTTCACCTACCAGAAGACCGATCTGACGCTGCCCGACTCGGTGCCTATCTCGATTGAGAGAACCTATCGCCCGCAGGACTCCAACTCCTATTCCTTTGGGACGGGCACCACGAGCCTCTATGACATGCGACTTTGGTCGACCAACAATTACAAAGAAGCCGATCTGATCCTCCCCGACGGGGGTCGGGTCCACTACGTGCGCATCTCCGAAGGAACGGGCTGGACCGACGCGGTTTATCGATCGACCAGCAGTCCAAGCTCGTTCTTCGGGTCAACCATCACCTGGGATGGCTCTGTGCCTGGCTGGAACCTGGAACTGACGAGCGGCTACACCTACGTATTCGGCGAGTTCGCGCCGCTACAGGCGATCCGCGATCCCTACGGCAACATGCTGACCCTGACCCGTGCTTCCGGTCAAACGGGAAACGTCACGAAAGTTACGTCGCCGCATGGCCGCTGGGCCAAGTTCAGCTACGACGCCTCGAACAGGATCACCGAAATCACCGACAATGGCGGACGTCATCTCAAATACACCTACACGTCGGGGCGGCTGTCGAAGGTCGAAGGCCTGGCAGGTCGGACGACTGAATACGAATACGACGGATCCGGGCGGATGAAAGCGGTGATCAACGCTCGCGGCAACAAATATCTGCAGACTGCCTACGACGCAAATGGCCGAGTCGAAAAACAGACGACCGCCGACGGAGGAACGTTCGAATTCAGCTACAAACTGACTGAAGCCGGCAAGCCGGAAGCGACGACGATCACCGACCCGCTCGGGAACCAGCGCAAAGTGGAATTCAACTCTGAAGGGTTCCCGACCGCTGAAATCGAAGCGCCCGGCACCGAACTGGCGCGAACGACCACCTTCGAACGTCAGGCGGCGACGGGCTTGATCCTCTCTGAAACCGATCCGCTTGGCCACAAAACCGCCTACGGATACGACACCAACGGCAACGTCAAAGAAATCACCCGACTACCCGGGACGGAAGGTGCAGAGACGAGCAAATTCGCCTATGAATCGGGCACGAATCGAGTCACTGAAGACACGGACCCGCTCGGACACACGACCAAATACCAATACGGGGCGAACGGCGAACTGCTTAAACGCACCGACGCGCTCGGTCAAGAAACGAGCTTTGAATACAACGCCGAAGGGCAACCAACGGCGATCACCAACCCAGAAGGCGAGACGACGAAACTTGCCTATGAAAACGGTGACCTGATCAGCACCACCAATCCATTAGGCAACACGACGAGCCGGTTCGTCGATGCGCTTGGGCGCGTCCGCGCCGTTACCTTGCCGGGCGGTGAGCGCTACCTCTACGGCTACAACGAAGCCGATCAGCTGACCAGCGCGACGAACCCCTTGGGGGCTGAAACGACCATTGAATACGACGCCGACGGCAACCCGACGGCAGTCATCGATCCGCGGGGCGGCAAAACGACGATGAGCTACGACAGCATGGACCGACTGACGAAAGAAGTCGATCCTCTCGAAAAATCCGCGGAATGGTCCTACGACAAAGCCGGCGATCTCGTGGAAGCTATTGACCGGCGCGGCAAGGTCTCGAAAATCGGATATGACAAACTCAGGCGCCTGACTAGCGTGAGCTTCGGCGTCTCGGGAGAAACGTCGGAAAGCTCGATCGCCTACACGTACGACAAAGCCGACCGCCTGACCAAAGCCAGCGACACGGCAGGTGGCGAATACTCGCTTTCCTATGACAGTCTGAACCAACTCACTCGGGTCGAAGGTCCGAATGGCAGCGTGGGCTACAAATACGACGCCGCTGGGCGCCGCACGCTGATGGAAGTCCCAGGCGGAACGGTCAGCTACGAATACGACAAAGCCAACCGGCTGACCGAACTGACGAGCGGCCTGCAGACGGTCTCGCTTGCCTATGACAAAGCCAACCGCCTTCAGGGCCTCACGCTCCCCGACGGGATCAAACAGCTCTACGGCTATGACAAAGCCAGCGAGACTACGTCGATTGCCTACAAACACGGCGAAACTACCCTGGGCGAAATCGACTATGGCTACGACGTGAACGGCCAGACCGAAGAAATGTGGGGAAGCTACGCACGCGTAGGGCTGCCAGAACCGCTGAAAGCGACCAAATATAACGCTGCCAATCAGCTCACCGAACGCGAAGGCAAATCCCTCACCTACGACGCAGACGGCAACCTGACCAAAGACGGATCCAATGAATACACGTGGGACGCCCGCGGCCAACTGACCAAAATCAGCGGTGCCAATACCGGCAGCTTCAGCTATGACCCATTCGGACGCCGCGCATCCAAGACGCTAGGCGGAACGACGACGAAACTCCTCTACGACGGTGCGAATGTGGTTCAGGAATTGGTCGGGGAATCGGTGACCGCCAACATGCTGACCGGCCTGGAGGCGGATCAGCTCTTCTCACGCACGACCAAAGCTGGAACCTCGAGCTACCTGACGAATCCTCTCAACAGCACGATCGCCCTTGCCAACAGCTCTGCCGAAGTTAAAACCAGCTACACCTACGATCCCTTCGGGGGAGTAGCCAAAGCGGGCGAATCTACCGATAACCCGTTCCAGTTCACCGGACGTGAAAACGACGGGACTGGGCTACAGTACAATCGCGCTCGCTACTACAGCCCTTCGATGGGACGCTTCATAAGCCAGGATCCTGCCGGTTTCGTAGATGGCTCAAACCTATATGCATATGCCACTAATGCACCACTCGATCTCACGGATCCTACTGGAGAATGCTCGCTGTCAGGAGGATTCATCAGCATCGATGAAATGGTGGCGTGTGGCGAACTCAAGTGGGGAGAATGGGGGCAGAAGATTGGTGACTGGGTAGGTTGTGGGGGCGAGGTCTCAAGCGAGCCCTTGAATTGGTGGGAGGTGGCCGAGGAGGCCGCAATGGGTGGTGCGCTTGGCGGTCCGGAGGGAGCTGCAATAGAGGCTGGGGGGGCACTCTTAAAGCAAGAGCTGACGCGAGCTGGTTGCGGTCGTATGGCTGACGCCCTGGATATACTGTTAAAGCTGAGATCTCTGCGGGAGGGCCTTGAGAAGGCAGGTGAGTTGGCAGGTGAGGGAGTAAAGGAGATAGGGCCTCTCATACCGCAAATCCCCACCGTACTAAGGTAGTCACCTACAAGACGCGCAAGCGCAATAGATTCCTCTCTCCGGATGCTGCGGTGATCGTCTTGCCAAGAATTTCGCGACGAGGGCTTCTTAAGGGAGCGGCGGCTAGTGGCGGAATCGCCTTTGGCTATGCCCTGAACGACAAAACGAAGATAGGCGGTCCTTATCAATCGGGAGGAGAAGGTGAGCCCTTCTTTGGGGACTATCAGGGGGGAATCGCCACCCCCGCACAAGAATTCCTCGACTTCGCGGCGTTCGATCTCGCGAGTAGTTCCCCCGACGATCTCCGTAGCATCCTGAGGGAATGGTCCGCGGCCGCGGCGTCCCTGACGGTTGGCGAGCGATACGAACCAGCTTCCAAAGGTGCCGTCACCGCACCCGTTGACACCGGTGAGGCGGTTGGGTTAGGACCCTCACGACTGACGATCACGATCGGCTTCGGTCCGAGCCTGTTCGGCCCGCGTGGGGAAGATCGCTTCGGCCTGGCTCGGAGACGACCGCGCAAGCTGGCACTGCTGCCGCCGTTTCGGGGCGAGAGCCTTGATCCCGACCGCTCCGGCGGCGACCTATGCATCCAGGCGTGCGCCGACGATCCCCAAGTTGCCTTCCACGCAATCCACGTACTCGCCCGGTTGGCCAGTAACGCTGCGACCCTGCGCTGGACTCAGCAGGGCTTCGGCCGCACCTCGAGCACCAGCCGCTCGCAGCCGACGCCGCGCAACCTGATTGGGTTCAAGGACGGCACCGCTAACCTCCGCGCCGAGGACGGCGATGCGATGGACGAGTTCGTCTGGGTGCAGCCTTCCGACGGGCCGGATTGGATGGCCGGCGGCAGCTACCTGATCGCACGCCGCATCCAGATCCTCTTCGACGTGTGGGACGGGACCAGCCTGGAAGGCCAGGAGCGGGTGATCGGCCGCAAGAAGCTGAGCGGCGCCCCGATCGGCGGCCACGACGAGTATGACCCCGTGAATCTTGATGCCATAAAGGGCGGAGCGCCGGTGATCCCGGCGGATGCGCATATCCGCGTCGCAAGCCCCCAAGAGAACAACGGCCAGCGCATCCTGCGTCGCGGCTACTCCTACTCCGAACCCACGGAACCGGGCTCAGGCTTGATCGACGCCGGCCTCTTCTTCATCTGCTTCCAGCGCGACCCCGAGCGCCAGTTCATCCCGATCCAGCGCCGCCTCGCCGCATCCGACGCGCTAAACCACCACACCCTCCACACCGCCAGCGCGATCTTCGCCTGCCCTCCCGGGTGCAAACGGGGAGGGTTCGTCGGTGAAGGACTCTTCGTCTAACGCCTCGGCTTTCCGGGGCTACCTCAGGTCTCCATAAGAAAGGGTTATCGGGTGTTGGGGTGGTCCCAACCCCCGGCCTATGCTGGAAGAAAGACTGCGCTCGGGTCGGGCCGGAGCGTTGGAGCCTGCTTGGCGACGGGCAGCTCGGTGACGACCCAGCGTCCGCTTCGATGGAGCTGGTAGCGGTGGCTCGCGACCAGGGTCCGGACCGAGGCGCCGGCCCACTCGCCGACGTAGCCGCCGATCGCCGCTGCGATCAAAGTCAGCAGGGGGTTACGCGTGGTCGCGGCCGTGACGCCCCCACCGCCGCAGAAACCGACGATTGCGCCGCTTACGGCTTTGTCGACGAACTCTTCGACCTCGGCTTCCACCAGTCTATAGCTGACCTGGACCGCTGCCGCTTGGATCTCAGTCAGTAGTTCGCTGTCCGCGGGCCGCGAGAACTCGAGCCGTAGATGCTCGCTGCCGGTTGGGGCTGACTGCCACTGGCTGACGACCACATCCTCAATCCCACGCGCGAGGGCCTGCGGAAGGCTTGCGCCACCGAGCAAGGAGCCGTAGCGCAGCTCGGGGCGGACGCGGACTCTTACTGAGTAGTGGCTCATCGACCGTCAACGGTAGCAACGGCCCCACTACGTCCTTGCTATTCGGTCCCCTCGCCTCTTGCGTCCCCAGAGGACCGTGCGCCGGCGGAGGTCGGGTCGATGGGGCGGGGGTCGGCCGGCAGGCCATTCCAGGTCCGAATGCTGATCAGGACCGGTTGCTCGTCGGCGGGGAGACGTCGCTCGAAGAGGGCCAGCGGTTCGCCCATACCGGTGGCGGCGAGGGCGAAAATCCCGTGCAACTTGAGCTAGTGGGCGCCTGGGCGACGCGGTGGCAGGCTCTGTAGTCGCCGACGTCGCCGGGGCACTTGTCTTAGCGGGCCGCGACCGTAGCTCCGCTGGCACCGCAAAGTGAGGCGGAATAACCCGAAATCGCTGCTAATCCCTGGGCATCCCCGCGATTTCAGAGGCGGTTCGAAATCCCTGCAAAGGAGCGAGTTGACGACGTGCAGGGCTTTTCGGCGATGGAGCTAGGCGGATTCGAACCGCCGACCTCCTGGGTGCGATTTACGCCGCTGGTACTCGCTGACCGCCCGAATTCCGCATGACAAGCGGTTTTGGGCCGCTCGCGATTCGCCTCCGCCCGAGCGCGATGTGCACGGATATGCGGCGTTTGTCGGGGTGTTCAGGCAGAAACGCTGATTTCTGCCTGATGCTGACCCCCTCGGTTCAAAAAAAACCACGCCGCGGACGCCGTGAGGGAGCGCGTGTTGCGCGCGGGGAGGTGGGCGAAGGAGACCGAGGTCGCGATCGGGCAGAGGAAGAATTCGAATCGCCAGGGGCTCGATCTTGCGCCGGAGGTTGGCGATGTGGGCGCGCAGGGTCGTCTTCGTACTCCACCCCCCAGACCTCGACTAGGAGGGGCGCCCTGGACATCCGACCCAACTCTAGTTGGGCAGCCGTTCGCATGGCTCGTCCGCCTGCTACTCACTTCGCGTAGGGCGGCCTAGTCGTGCTCCCGCCTTTGCAAGTACTGCGGTAGATTCGCCACCGATGCGATGGCGAGGAAGGGCATACGTAAGTCGGCACGCGGAGGATCTTGAAGGTTCGCCGGCAAGCAGAGTCCTCAGCCTTGGTGCCCTGGCACCAAGTTCTCCAAACACTCATCGAATTCCTCGGCCGGCCTGGGCGGTTCTTGTGTTCGGATCGGTCGCGGTCTGCTTGAGCTTCTCGGTTGCGCTGGTGGACGCGAACAGCGCCGATTACCCCTTCGGCCCCGGCTATCGCCATTGCGGCCCGGTTCGAGGAGCGAGTTCCTTCGCGATCCATATCTCCGCGAAAAAGCTCAGTTGCCGAGGGGCGAAGCGGATCGATCGTGAGTACTACTTCGGCCCCGAGGATCGGAAGCGCCATCACGGTCCCGAGAACTACGACGGTTGGTGGACGCTCAAGCGCTATCCGGGATGGCGCTGCACCGAAGGCACTGGTGGCGGTGGTTGTCGAAAGCGCGGGCGAGAAGCTCTCTTCAGCACTCTCTGACGATGCGGCGCCGACTCATATCGCTTGCGCTGGGAGCCATACTGGCGACCCTCCTGAATGTGGGATCGGCTTCGGCAGCGAAGCCCTCGATGGTGCTCGGTCGCTCGATGGCGGGCGTGCGGCTCGGCGACAGCCTGGCCCAGCTTCATCAGGTTCTTGGAGAACCGAAGGCGGTCCATCACGTCGCCGATGAAATCGCCGGGACGGAGCGGATCGACATCTACGGGAGGCTGGCCTTCGGCTCTTTTCCCTCTGCCGACACTGAAGGGACCCTTATGTACATGCAGACGGCGCGCCGGTCGATCCGTACCGTTTCGGGGATCGGCGTCGGGACGAGGAAGCACCGGCTCGAACGCGAGTTTCCGTCGATGTCCTGTTACGGGCGCACCTGCCGGCTCGTCGTCGGCGGCGGCCCCGGGACCATCGGTCAGCGGGTCACCGACTTCCAGATGCACAACGGCCGCGTGAAGATGGTCTCGATCGGCCGTGTGATCGACTGATGGCGCGTAGGGCTTGCAACCACCGGGCGAGCGAGAGCTTCAAGTTCTCGGCTGTACTTGTTGCGATCGTTTCGGTGTGCGCTGCGACGGCTGCGGTCACCACCGCGGCGCCGCACCCACAGATCGTCAAGCCGTGCGGCGCCATCCACGCCAGGGGCAAGCGCCAGAGGGTCGATATCGACGAAGCCCGTGGCAACGTCGCACGCAGCTGCTCCGCCGCCCGCGCGGTAATGCGCCGCTTCCTTCATCATGCTGGCAGCTATAGCGGTCCGAATGGCAGCTCAGTCACCTATAAGGGAAGGACCTACGGCTGCTATGTCTCGCGGCCAGATGGTGAAGGGTGGGACTATCACTGCAACTGGTTCTCCTCGAGCGGAGACTCGTTCATCGACTATGGCGCCGGGCGCCGCTTCTGATCGTCGTGGAGGGCCGGACAGGCGATATCCATGATGCCCGGCGAGGCATTTGCATCGCCCTCTTCGCGGTGGCGACGGTTACCCTCGCACTCGGCGGGTTCACGTGGGTCAGGGATCCGGGCACGGCTGTCGCCGCCGTGCACGCTCTCTGCACGAAACAGGCTCTCACCCGCGGGCTGAAGCGGGGCGAAACGCCGTTCCGAGGAGGCCGCATCGACGAACCATGGGATTGCGCAGGTCACTTCGCCTACGCTGCCGTGCTCTACAAGGACGAGGAGCTAACCGTTCTCTTTCGCGCCGTCGGCCGGCGCTGGAAGACTGCCGACCGCGCAAAGTACTGCGACGACGTGCCCAGGCGGATCTGGCAACCCGCCTGTAACACGAACTGAGCCGTCTGGCCGACTCAGCTCGTATCGCCTGAGCGCGCAACCTCCGGCATGATCCTGCGGATCTAAACCATCGGGTGAAACGGGGTATTGTCCCGAAATCTCTTGTAGCTTCATGTAAAGCTTATGCCGATAGCGCGCCGAAGCACCGCCGCATTTCTCGCAGCCTCGATTACCGTCGCGGCGTTGATCCTGTTGTGGCTGCCAATGGTGTCCTCGGCCAATAGCCACGGCTCGATTTCCCACTGCAGCAACGCCCATACCCCTCCGGATATGTTCCTGGCGGACATCACCACGAACCGCGTCTCATGCAGGGCCGCCCGGCGATTCATTTTCGCCCTGAACAGACATCGACCCGACCTCAAGCGGCACAGGACGCATTACCGGGGATATGACTGTCGGCCTGAACAGGAAGGTGTGGCGGCACGCATTCGCTGCACACACGGGTTGCGAAGAATCCGTTGGCTGGAGGGCACTTGAGACTCTCTGCCTTCATCATAATCGCCCTCTTCCTGCTGCTGGCACCCGGTGGTGCCGCCGCGAAGAGCAACGCCAAGTGGCTCGCCGCCGGTAACCAGGTGGGTCACACCCATGCCTCTACGCCGTTGCCAGATGTCGCCATGCGGCCCCGGAGCCGATATTTCCCCCATTGCATTCCTCCGCACTACGGCGAGCCGGGCCGAGTCGCTGCCTCAGCGCCACCGAGGTGGACCTGTGGACGGCTACGGATTCTCTGGCATCACGCAGGAGACCCTGCCTTCACTTTCCGTCTGTTCGGGCGCAGATGGCAATGCCTGCCGATTGCGCGACCTGACCACGGACGACATACCACGCTTGGTTGCTTCCATGTCCGTTGGAAGTTAGATCCCGAATATAAGCGGCCGCCTGGGAAGCCGGTGGTTCGTTTCTTTTTGCCGTACTCCGCTGGTTAGCGGGCGCCTCCAGGGGGCCCAGGTCTTATCGGCGCTGGATTCGGATCCAGTCGATGCAGGCAATCTGAGACGGCCGTTCGGATTCGGTGCCCAGGTCGCCTGATTCGCCGAACCACCCCTTGCCCTCAATAGACGCTCTGTCGTTCGGGAATGCGACTAGCCTCGAACCCGTGTCCACTTGACGAGTCGTTGCAGATGATGCCTCGGGGTACGTTCGTCGGCGGGATTTCGCAGTTGACCGAACCGGCGCTCACAGTACTCCCGTAAGGCGCCACTTCACCGAGGTCCTCAGGGAGAACCGTGCCCGATTCGGTGTAAGCCGCTTCTCTCTCCCTGAAGGCGAAGGTCTGCGCGATCGGCTCCACGGTGCAGGTCGCGCCGTCGACCACGATCTCGCAGGAGATGTTGCCGCTGGCGACATGGAAGGTGCGCAGAACTTCACCGACGGACTGAGAGCTGTAGGCCGTGCTGGGGTTGACCGCAGGCGCACTCGACCCCGCGCTCCGCGCGTGGTGCACCTGACGGCGCAACTGCTTGACCTGCTTTTGCAGGCTGTCGACCCGATCCTTTTCGTGAGCCGCTTCTTCACCCGCCTTCTTCGCCGCTCGCAACTGTCCTTCGGCGACCGTGCTCGAGCCACTGCCGCCACCGCAGCCGGTGAGCGTGGCCAGCGCCGCGAAGAACAGGCACAGCGCCGCGAGGCGGCTAAGGGTCCCGGGTTCTACCCGGAGATCGAGGGCACCCGCTCTCATGGCGCCGGTTCGCAGTGCCCGCGGGGGACGTGGAAGGTCGCGTAGTGATCGCCGGGGCTCTCGCCGAAAGGATTGCCTTCCGGGTAGGTGACTTTTAGACGCGCCTTTGAGAAGAACTTACGGCGCGGGCTTCCGAGACAGGACATCGGGTGCGAGAGCACCACACGAGCGGGATATTCAGCCGTCGCCGTCGGGTAGGCGCACCCGCAGTCCTGGACCGGCGCCATTCCGCTTCCCACCGCGAGCCGATGCCCGTAGCGGAGCCATTCGATCGATTCAATCGTGGGGCTGCCCGCGGTGCAGCCGGCGCTCCAGTAGTCCGGCTCGACCGAGGAGTACCCGGTCGTTCCACAGTTCGCCACGAGGACGCGAGCGTGCGCGCTGGGTGCGAATAATGCGCCCATCGTGAGCACAAGGGCTAGCGCCCATAGATTCCGCTTCGGACCCTGCGGCAGCGCGAATCGCCTCGGGATGCTCATCCGGTGAAGCCCATTTCTTCGGCGAGCCATTCGACCGCCTTGCGAAGGTAGACCTTCTGCGGCATGTCGCTGTAGCTGGTGTGGATGTGGGAAGCGTTCTTGTACCAAGCAGTCGCGCCAGGGCCGACGTGCAGCTTGAAGTCGCAGACGATGTCGCCGGTGACGCAGATCTCCGCCGTCGTTTCCGGTTCGGCGACGTCTGCCGCCTTCACCCCGTGTAGGTAGACGCGAACGCCCTCGCCCCCGCGGGGCGCCTCGCCGAAGATCTTCGCCTGGGTGTTCGGAGTGCGATCACCGTCACCGAGCAGGAGCGTGCCCCCGATCGCGTCGAGCGATTCTTCATCGCCTTCGCGCTCGAGCTGTAGCTCGGCCTGGTGGATGGCCATCGCGCCTTGCGAGTAGCCGGCGAGGACGATTTCGGCTTCGGGGCAGCCACTCAGAGTGGCGCGAATCTCGGCGACGGTCTGCGAGGCGCCCCTGGCGATGCTCGCCATGTAGGGCTTCAAGTTGCGCTCGTAGTAGATCGCGGCTGCTCCGCCTGCAGCCATCTCCAGGAGCTCGCTTTTCGTCGGAACCAGCTCATCGACCGAGTCGGCGCTGTAGATCACCGGCAGAATCCGCATTTCTTCCCCGTAGGCATGAACGTCCCCGCCCAAGAGACCGGCCATGTAGTCGATGGGCGCTCCCACTCCGTGGAATACCGTCACCAGCTTCCCGTTCTTCTTCACCTGAAGGGGTTCGCCGGAACCGCGGGCACCGATGAACATCACATCAGGGCATCCTCGCGCTGCGGCAACGGATCTGCTTG
>JBQCEW010000276.1:0-3219 GCA_051959815.1 Solirubrobacterales bacterium | reverse complement strand
TGGTCGAGGGATGGGCGCAACGCGTGGTTCCTTTGTCGGCTGAGGGCCGACAAAGGAACCACGAAACGGCGGAGGTGGCTCCGCCCACTCCTTCTGTGGTTCCTTCGTCGTCTCTGGCACTACAAAGGAACCACGGGATGGAGCGGTGGGCTGTTGCGGCGGCTGGGTTGGCGGCTGGGTTGGCTGCGGGGACGCGGGTTACGGGGTTGGCTATGGCTGCGGCTCTGACGGTGGCGGTGATGGTGCTGGCGCCGCGGGGGAGGCGGGTGGCGACGTTTGGGTGGTGGTTCTTGCCGGCTTTGGCGGGCGGGGCGTTTTGGTATCTGCGGAATCTGGTGGTGGCGGGGAACCCACTTCCGGAGGTCGAATCGTTGGGGCCGATCTCCTTGCCGCATCCGGAGCGGTTGCAGGAAGGACGGCCGAACTTCACGATTGCCCACTACGCGACCGACACGGGCGTCTGGCAGCACTACTTCGCGCCGGCTCTGCACGAGGCTTTCGGGGCATTCTGGCCGCTGGTGGTCTTCGGGGCTGCAGTGGCGGCGCTGGTGGCGATCTTCCGTGGTCGTGACCGGATCGTGCGCTGGGTTGGTGTCGCCGCTCTTTTCGGGCTCGTCGCCTATCTCTTCACGCCGCTCAGCGCCGCCGGGGCGGAGGGGGAACCGGTCGGCTTCGGGATCAACATCCGCTACGTGATCCCGGCCCTGCTCGCCGGCATCGTCCTCGTGCCGCTGGACCGCTGGCTCGATGGCAAGCGGGCGCAGTGGGGGGTGCTGGCGGGCCTCGTCCTCGTTTTCCTCGCCACCAACCGGCCCGACGACGCCCTCCACGACCAGGCGCGCGTCTTCGCGTTGCTGTTCGTCCTCGTCGTGGTGGGGGTGCCGGCGCTGCTGCTTTATGGGCGCTCCCGTGGCTTCGGCGCAGCCGCATTCGTGGGGGCCGTCGCGGCCCTTCTCCTCGCCGTGGTCGCGATCGGCTATCCCCTGCAGCGCAACTACCTCGACGGCCGCTTCGCCAACGCCGGCTCGAAGGAAGAACAGATTCCCGGCATGGACCTGAACAAGGCCTACCGCTGGGCCCGCGGCATCGACCATGCGCGAATCGGCCTCGTCGGCACCACCGCCGGCTTCGCCGGCTACGGCTTCTACGGCACCGACCTCACCAACCGCGTCACCTACCTCGGCCAGCAGGGACCGCACGGCGCTTTCAACGCGATCCCCACCTGCTCCGCCTTCCGCGCTGCCGTCAACGCCGCCGACCTCGACTACCTCGTCACCGCCCCCTTCCTCAACTTCCTCCACCCGGGCGACCCGATCCCCTCGCCCGAGGCGCGCTGGTTGCGCGGGGAGAAGGCCGTGCGGCCGATCCTGCGCGAAGGCACTGTCACTGTCTGGAAGGTGACGGGGGAGCTCGATCCGGGTGCCTGTGGGCCGCGGAACGCGCCGCTGCGGGAAATCCCGAACACGCCTGGGACTTAACGGGTTGCCGGCGCAGCGGGCGGGGTAACCTCGGCCAGTGGCCTACCCGCTCGACAACGCGCTCTTCCAGTGGGAGGGTGGGAAACGAGCGCTGGACGAGATCGAGGACCCGCGCCGGCGCCGGCTGGCAGAGCGCGTCGTCGACGCGATCCGGGACGAACTGCGGCGGCGGATCGGGCCTACCTTCAGCGCCGCCGAACTCGCCGACCTTTACGGCGAGGGGACCGACTGGTGCCAGCAGGTGGCGATCGATGTTGCCCCGGCGATCGAGGACGACGCGCAGTCGCTCGCCGACGCGGCCTTCTGGCTCTACCTCCGCGGAGCTATGGACTTCGCTGGGGGGAGAAGGCTCGAGGTGTAGCTACTCGTCCGAGTCGTCGGACTCGGAGTCGTTGCCATCGTTGCCGTTGCCCGCGGGCTCGCCGGCGCGGCGGATGACGATCTGGTCGGCCTCGATGCGGACGATGACGTCGCGCTTGCCGGCCCAGTGCTCGCTGTAGACAGGGTTGTCTTTGACCGCGGCGTCGAGCCAGAGACCGTAGCCGTCGGTCTCGCCGTGGTCGAAGGTGGCCTCGATCTCTTTGCGGCGCCCGCGCCCGCCACGGCGGCCGCGACGGCGACGGCGACGGCGACCGGAACCCGGCTCGGGGCGCTCCTCGCGCTCCTCGTCATCGTCGCCATCGGACTCCTCGGCCTTTTCCGCCTCTTCGGCCTCGGTCGCGGCCTCGATCTCCGCTTCGATCTCGTCGCGGAGGTCGATTTCGCTCGCGCCGGCGTGCTCGTCGTCGGGCGAGAGGTCGTACTGCTTGCGGAACTCGCGCAGCTCCTGCGCGCTCACCTCGAGCTGGTGGGCGATCCAGGCGTCGGTGCGCCCCTGGTGGACCCAGGCGCGGATTTGGTTCAGCTGCGGCTTCAGCGAGCGACGAGCCATCGGCGCGCGAGTCTATTGAAGGAGGGCATTCGGCTGCGGAGAGGGGCGGGGCGCTACGCCATCAGGAAGGAGAGCGCCTCGAACATCGCCATCACGACGACGATCACCGTCGCCGTCAGGCAGACGGCGAGGACACTGAAGCGGACCTTCCCCTCCTGCTCGACGCGGTTGATTTTCCGAGCCCGCGAGCGGTTGGCGGCGCGGCGGCGCAGCTGCTCGCGCCGGCGGCGCTCGAGGTAGGTCTCCTGCTCGAAGGCCGTCTCGAACTGGGAGATGCTCTGTCGCATTCTCATAAGGAAAATTGCCCCGTCGGCCATTGGGGGTGGCTCAGGGACAGCGGGGACCGTAGCAAAACATCTTGCAGGCCTCACGATTCGCTCACACTTCAGCAGACGCCCCAGAGCCCTCGTCCCGCCCGCGCAGCCGCGGTCTGAAGCCGTTCGAAGCGCCTCGCAAAGCGGTCGTTCGGAGGGATCGTCAGGGTCCGCGCCAGGCCGCGCCGCGCCAGTTCGGCGTTGACGAAGCGGCGGCCGAGGTAGACGTAGGCGAGGAGGCGGCCGTAGACGTCCCGCCGCTCGACGCCGAAGACGAGGCGCACCCGCTCGTGGGTGACCAGACGACCGTTGAAGCGGTGCGCCCGTGGCCCGAAGCACTGCACCGGCGTCCCCGGCTTCACCGTCTCCGGCGTGTCGATGCCGATGTACCGCACGTCCTCGCGGTGCCCATCCATCTGCACTTCGATCGTGTCCCCGTCGACCGCCCGCACCACGTAGGCCCAGGCGCTTCGCGGCGGCTCCGGGGCGGGCAGAA
>JBQCEW010000275.1:0-4139 GCA_051959815.1 Solirubrobacterales bacterium | reverse complement strand
TACCAGGTGCCCAAGGATTCAGCAGCCCTAGCCTTGGCCGAGCAGGGACTGAGCGCCGCCGGTCTGGAGCCGCAGCGGGTGGTGATCGGCGGCGGCAGCGACGCCAACGTCTTCCGGCGCGAGGGCTTCGACTGCATCCTGCTCTCCAACGGCACCGCCGACGTCCACACCTCCGCGGAGCGGGTCCCGGCCCGGTCGCTCGACAAGATGCTCGAGGTCTGCGAGGGCATAGTCGCCGCGGCGGCCGAGTAGTGACGGGACGCCTGAAGCTACGCCGAGGCGTGGTCGTCTCCGCCGATCCGCTCGAAGTCGAGATCGACGGCGAGCGCCGCCGCGCCTGGGCCGACGAAGTCCTGCTGGGAGTGATGCAAGAGGGCGACGAGGTCGTCGTCAACGTCGCCGCCCTCGACCTAGGCCTCGGCTCCGGTGGCTTCGACGTAGTCCACGTCAACCTCACCCGCGGCCTAGAGGGAAGCGGGGCGGAGGGCGCTCACGTGATGAAGCTGAACTACACCTCCCTCCAGCACCCCATCCGCCCAGTAGAGCGCCCCAACGCGCGGTTCCTTTCGGACGCTGAGCGACCGAAAGGAACCGCGCGATTGACGCCGGTGGCTGTTTTGCCGCTCCATGGGCACTTGGCGCCGGCGGCGTGGGCGGCGGGACAGGCGAGACCGGGGCTGCGGGTCGGCTACGTGCAGACGGGCGGCGGCGCTTTGCCGGGTTCCCTCTCCCGCGACGTGAAGCAACTGCGCGAACGCGACCTCCTCGCCGGCCACATCACCGCCGCCCCGTCCTACGGCAGCGAACACGAGGCCCTCAGCACCGTAGGCGCTCTCGACGCCGCCGCAAACGACCTCAACTGGGACGCCATCCTCATCGCCCCCGGCCCAGGAATCATCGGTTCCGACACCACCTATGGCCACGGCGGCATGGCGTCCCTAGACAACGCCCACGCAGCCCTCTCCCTAGGCCTCCCCACGATCATCTCCCCCCGCCTCTCCAGCAGCGACCCCCGCGACCGTCACCGCGGCTTAAGCCATCACACCCGCACCGTCTTGGATCTCCTCCTAGCTCCAGTGGACATAGCTGTCCCCGAAGGCGAGCAGGGGATAGCGACCGCCCTTGAGCCTTTCCCGCACAACGTGGAGGAAGTACCTGTAGATCTAGACGGCTACGCCGCAGCCGATCTGCCCACGACCACGATGGGCCGATCTCTGGGGGACGATCCGTTGTTTTTCGCGGCGGCGCTCGCAGCGGGAACGCTCCTCGCGCGGGTGGCGCGGTAGGGGGGACCATCCCTACGTAGTTGCAGGGATGGTGGGTCCCCTGCCGTGACAGGACCCGCGCGCCAGAGCGCACGGTCCTGCTCGCATAGTCCCTTGCGCCCCAAGGACTGCCGACAACCAAAGCGAACCTGCCTGTCATGGCCATCGCGATCAAGCCGCAGTCGCCCACCCCTGCGGCAAAACCCGGCGCCGACAAACGCTTCGAGTCCCTAGTCCTGGACTTCCTCTCCTACCTGGAGCTGGAGCGCGGCCTCTCCCGCAACACCCTCAACGCCTACCGCACCGACCTCCTGCAGTACGGCGAATACCTCTCGGCCCACGACCGCGACGCGCTGCACGCCAGCGCCGCCGACGTCGCCGACTTCCTCGCCGAGCTGGCGACGGGAGAAGGGCGACCGGCCTGCTCGGCGGCGACGATCCACCGCAAGGCCGCCTGCCTGCGCTCCTTCTACAAGCACCTGCGCCGCGACGAGCTGATTGGCGACGATCCGACCGCGGCACTGAGCGCTCCGCGGCGCTCGAAGAAACTTCCGCACGTCCTCAACTACTCCGAGGTGCAGAAGCTGCTGGCGGCGCCGGAGGGAAGCGAGCCGACGGCGCTGCGCGATCGCGCCCTGCTGGAGGTGATGTACGCGTGCGGGCTGCGGGCCTCGGAGACGATCGGCCTGGAGCTGGGCGACGTCGACCTGCGCGAGGGCTTTCTCCGCGCTCGCGGCAAGGGCTCGAAGGAGCGACTGGTGCCGCTGGGACGGCAGGCGATCGCGGCGATCAACGGCTACCTGCGCGGCGGCCGGCCGAAGCTGGTCGGCGACCGCCACGAGGCGCGGCTCTTCGTCAACTTCCGCGGCGGCCCGCTGACCCGCCAGGGCCTCTACAAGATCGTCCAGCGCCACGCCCGCGACGCCGGCCTCGCCGGGAAGATGAGTCCGCACACGCTCCGTCACAGCTTTGCCACGCACCTGCTCGCCGGCGGCTGCGACCTGCGCGCCGTCCAGGAGATGCTCGGTCACGCCGACATCTCGACCACGCAGATGTACACGCACCTCTCCGGCGACCGCCTCAAGGAGGTCTACTTCTCGGCTCATCCGCGGGCGAGCGATTGAAGTAGAACTCAATGCATGCCCGAGCTGCCGGAGGTGGAGACCGTCATCCGGCAACTCGAGCCTGAGGTCCAGGGGCACCGGATCAAGCGGCTGGAAGTGCTGGACCCGCGCTGGTCGCGACCGGTGCCGCCGGAGGAGCTGGGGGTGGCGGTCAGTGGGGGCACGATTGAGCGGCTGGGACGCCGCGGCAAGTACATCCTCATGGGCCTGAACGGCGCGCGGACGCTGGTCATGCACCTGCGAATGACGGGGAACCTGATCTTGCGCGAGGGCGAGGAGACGCTCGACCCCTCCGAGGGCCGGCGTCTCTACGAGAGCGAGCGCTCGACCGAGGAACGTCACCTGCGTGCCCGCTTCGTCCTCGTCGACGGCCGCGAGCTCTGGTTCACCGACCCGCGCCGCTTCGGCGAGGCCTTCCTGCTCGACGACGTCGGGCTGGAGGCGCGCTTCGCGAAGCTCGGCCTGGAGCCGTTCTCGCCGGAGTTCACGCCTGAGGCGCTTGGCGAGATGGCGGCGGGACGAACCGCGCCGTTGAAGTCGTTCCTGCTCGACCAGTCCGACATCGCCGGCGTCGGCAACATCTACGCCGACGAGGCCCTGTTCCGGGCTGAGCTGCACCCGCTCTCTCCCGCCGGGTCGATGAAGCCGGAGCACCTGGAGGCGCTGCGCGACGCGGTCGTCGCCGCGCTGGAGGCCGGGATTAACGCTGGCGGCTCCTCGATCGACGACTATCGCGACGCTCGCGGCGAGAAGGGATCAATGCAGGACGAGTTCCTCGTCCACACCCGCGAGGGCGAGGAGTGCCTGCGCTGCAGCGGGACGATCAAACGAATAGTCGTCGGCGGCCGCTCCACCTACTTCTGCCCGGATTGCCAAGTGAGGTTACGAAGACGTCCGAAGCGCCGGGCAAAATGATTACGTGGCCGGAACTACGGTCAAGACTGAGGCGGTTGTTTTGCGCAGCATTCGCTACGGCGAGGCTGATCGCATCCTCCACCTCTACTCCAAGAGCCGCGGCCGGATCGGGGCTATCGCCAAGGGGGCGCGTAAACCCCGATCTCGGTTCGGCGGCCGCTTGGAGCCGTTCTTCCGGCTAGACCTTGTCCTTCACGAAGGCCGCGGCGACCTGATGACGGTCACCAGCGCCACCACCGTTGACGGCTACCCGCGCCTACGCTCCTCCGGCGCCGCCCTCACCGCTGGTGCCCGCGCCTGCGATGCGGTCCTGCGGCTGCTCGACGCGGCCGAGCCTAACCCCCCTGCCTATAACCTCCTCTGCCGCTACCTCTCGCTGCTCGACGATCTCGCCGAGCCACGAGCTGCGGAGTTGGAAACTGCTCTCGCCTTCCGGATCAAGCTAGCGCTGGTCGCCGGCTTCGCTCCCGAGTTGGCTTCCTGTGCCAACTGCGGCGAATCTGAGCACCTGGTTGGCTTTTCCGGCGCCGCCGGCGGGGTTGTCTGCGCCGGCTGCGAAGCGGGTTCGTTCCCGCTCGAGGAGGGAGCCCACCGGTTTATGGTCGCGGCTCTGGCCAATTCTCTTAACGAGGCACCGGAGGCCGAGCCACGCGCCCTGCGTCAAGTTGAGCGAGCAATCAGGGAGACCTTGGAGCATCACGCGCACGTCCAACTTCGCGCCGCCGCTTGAGGTGGCGGGGGGGGGGGGGGGGGGGCCCCCCCCCCCGGGGTGGACGCCCCCCCCCCCCCCCCCCCCCCCCCCCCCCCCGCGTGAGGCCCCGGGCCCCCCCCCCCC
>JBQCEW010000274.1:0-4439 GCA_051959815.1 Solirubrobacterales bacterium | reverse complement strand
GCTGAAGTCCGTGCGGCGCCAGCGCTTCGATGACTGGGAGCTCTGCCTGGTCGACGACGCCTCCGCCGCGCCTCACGTGGCGAGCGCGCTGGCTGCGGCCGAGCGCGAGGACTCCCGCATCCGCGTGCGGCGCCGCGAGCGCAACGGCGGCATCGTCGCCGCCTCCAACGACGCCCTGCTGATGGCGCAGGGAGAGTTTCTGGCCCTGCTCGACCACGACGACGAGCTCCACCCCGACGCGCTCGCGCTCGTCCACGAGGCCCTGCTGGAGAACCCGGAGGCCGATTACGCCTACAGCGACGAGGACAAGCTCGTCGGCCCCGGCGTCCACCTCGACCCCTTCTTCAAGCCCGACTGGTCGCCGGAGCGGATGCGGACGCAGATGTACACCTGCCATCTCAGCGTCCTGCGACGCTCCCTTGTCGAAGAGGTCGGCGGCTTCGACGCCGAGTTCGAGGGCTCGCAGGACTGGGACCTGGTCCTGAAGGTGACTGAGCGCGCCCGCGCCGTCCTCCACGTGCCGCGGGTCCTCTACCACTGGCGGGCGATCGCGACCTCGGCGGCGGCGGGCGGCGAGGCGGCGAAGCCGTGGGCCTACGAGGCGGGCAAGCGGGCGGTGCAGGCGCACTGCGAGCGGATCGGCCTGCAGGCGCGGGTCGAGCGCGACGAAGCCCACACGGGCGTCTACCGGCTGCACCCCGAGCTGCGAGAGGAGCCGCTGGTCAGCATCGTCATCCCGACCGCCTGCCAGAGCCGGGAAGTCCGCTACCGGCACCAGGTCCTCGTCAACAACTGCGTGCGGAGCATTCGCGATCGTTCCACCTACGGGAACTACGAGATCGTCTGCGTCGTTGACACCTCTGCGCCGGCCGAGGCCGCCGCCGAGCTGCGCGAGCTCGGCGGCGAGCGGCTGCGGATCGTCGACTACGACCAGCCCTTCGACTTCTCGGCCAAGGTCAACCTCGGCGTCGCCGAGAGCCGCGGCGAGCACCTGCTGCTGCTCAACGACGACATCGAGGTGGCGACGCCGGACTGGATCGAGCGGATGGTGATGTATTCGAGCCTGCCCGAGGTCGGCGCCGTCGGCGGCAAGCTGCTGCTGGAAGACGGGCGCATCCAGCACGCGGGCGTCCGCTTCCAGGGCGGGCTCCCGGGGCACCCGTACCACGGCTATGCCGGTGACTTCGCGGGCTACGGAAACGAGCTCCTCCTCGCCCGCAACCCGCTCGCGGTGACGGGCGCCTGCCTGATGACCCGCCGCGAGCTGTTTCAGCGGCTCGGCGGGCTCTCCAGCGACTTCCCCGTCAACTACAACGACGTCGACTACTGCCTGAAGCTGCGCCGCGACGGCAAACGGGCGGTCTACGACCCCGACCTGGTGATGCTCCACTTCGAGTCTTCGAGCCGCTCCTCGGCGGTGGCGGAGTGGGAGAAGGACTTGCTGAAGGAGCGGTGGCTGCCGCTAACCGCCACCGACCCCGACTCCAACCCGCACCTCATCGACGAGCGCCCGAAGCTGCTCGCCCGGCTCAACTTTGCGCGCCGGCGAGTAATCAGCAGTTCCTATTGATACCGTCGCGTCCGTGCAGGACGTACCGCTGCCCCCTACCGAGCTCGCCTTCCGAGTGGGCGTCGTCGATCCAAGCGACCCGGTAGCCAGCTTCGACCGAATGGGCGCCGAGATCCGGGAGATGGTCGTCAACCTCCAGGGGGGCGCCGACTGGTTCGCCGAGGGCAGGCGAGTGCTCGACTTCGGCTGCGGCGCCGGCAAGCTGCTGCGGCACTTCCTGCCCGAGGCCGAGCGCTGCGAGTTCATCGGCTGCGACATCGATGAGCCGAGCATCGAGTGGCTGCGGGAGCACTTCAGCCCGCCGCTGAACGTCTTCACCTGCGAGGAGGAGCCGGGGCTGCCGCTTCCCGACGAGCACGTCGACCTGGCCCTGGCGATGTCGGTCTTCACCCACCTCACCGACCACTGGGCCGGCTGGCTGCTGGAGCTCCACCGGGTGCTGCGGCCTGGCGGGCGCTTCGTCTGCACCTTTCTCGGGGAGGGGATGTCGGAGTCGATCGCGGGGGAGGCCTGGGACCCCGACAGGATCGGAATGAACGTGCTGCGGCCCTGGCAGTCCTGGGCCGAGGGCGGACCCTCGGTGCAGCATTCGGAGTGGTGGCTGCGCGCGCACTGGGGCCGCGCCTTCGAGTTCGAGCAGGTCGAGGACGGGCCCGGCGCCGGCCATGGCCTGCTGGTCCTGCGCAAGCGCGACGTCGAGATCGACGAGGCTCAGTTGCTGGAGCCCGAGCCAGATGAGCCACGGGAGGTCTTGGCACTGCAACACAACGTCGCCCAGCTCAGCGCCGAAACGATCGCCCTGGCGAGCGACCGCGCCGCCTTCCGCAGCGCCCTCGAGGCCGCTAGGGACGGAGCTAGCCCCGATCGGCAGCTACGAGCGCCTGCCGCATCAGCGGCAACTCGGGCTCGTGAGGCCTGGAGCCGCTTGCGGCAAGGTCGCTGATCGCCCGGCGCAGCAGCGCTTCGATCCGGTCGGTGCGGGTGGCGAGGGAGGTGACGTCGTCGGGGCGGATGCCGGCGGCGGCGCGGTCGAGCCTGGCCCGGTCGGCGGAGAGATCCTGCAGGAGGGCGGCGAGCCCGACCGCGTCACCGGGCGTAACGAGCCAGCCGTTCTCCTCGGGGCGGACCGCTTCGGGGAGGGCACCGATGTCGGAGGCGATCACCGGCACGCCGCAGGCGAAAGCCTCGCGGGCGACGATCGAGAAGGTCTCGGGAACGACCGAGGAGACGACGACGGCGTCGACGTCGGCAAGCAGGGTTGGTAGCTGTCCCGGCGAGAACTGGCCGAACAGCTCCAGCTCGAGGTGCGGGGTCCGCCCGGCCACCTCCGCCAGATCCGCCGCCACTGGCTCCATCCGCGGGCCGAAGACGCTGTAGCGGGCGGGGATCCCGGCGAGCCGCAGCGCCTCGGCGACGACGCGGAAGCCCTTGTGCTCGACGGTCGGCCCGACGCCGGCCAGGTGTAGCGGCGCGCTTGGGTCCCGCTCCCCCCGCGCCGCCTTGCCGAAGTCGGCGACGGCGTTGGCAACGACTTCGATCGCGGAGCTGCCATCGCGGCGCGCGGCGAAGCGCTCGGCGACGTAGCGCGACGGGGCGAGCACGACGTCGGCCGTGCGCACCGCTTCGGCGAAGCTCTGCGAGCGCAGCGCCCAGCGCAGCTGGGACTGCGGCTGGTGGCCGTAGCAGTGGACCGCGCAGGCGGCCCCACCCTCGGGTCCTGAGCAGAGCTCGCCGGAAACCCGCTGCAGGTGGGCGCGCGGGCAGAGCATGAAGAAGTCGTGCAGCTCGAGCACGAAGGCGGTGCCCCAGCGGTGGGCGGTCGCGACGTAGCCGGGAGAATGGTGCATCAGGTGCGTGGCGAGGACGGCGTCGGGCTTGAGCTCGACCAGCACCCGCTCGAAAAGCCGCTCCAGCGCTGGCTCATAGACGGGGAAGAGCTCGTAGTCGACGGGGCCTGCGACGCTGATGATCTGGACCCCCGCCTCGGTCCGCCGCTCCAGCGAGAAGCCGAGCCCTTCGGCCTCGCGGCGGGTCAGCACCGTCACCTCGTGGCCGCGGCGGGCGAGCTCCTCGGCCGCCTGCTGGGTGAGCCGCTCGACCCCGGCGACCCCCAGCGGGGGGTAGCGGTGACAGACGAGCAGGACTCGCATCCGGCCGGTCTCGCTCACGACTCGCGGCGGCTGTTCTCGACCCGCGAGAAGGCGGTGAGGACCGCGGGCGAGAACTGCTCGTGGTTGGCGCCGAGCCACTGGCCGGCGACCCCGGCCGCCCGCCGCAACGCCGCCTGCACCTGCCAACGCGCCAGTTCCTCCCCCTCCAGTCCGAGCTCGCCGCGCAGGTAGTCCCAGTCGGCGGCGATCATCCCCCGCACCAGGGCGTCGGCCTCCTCCTCGGGGAGGCTGCGGCCGTTGATGTCGCGGTTGGCAACGCCGTCGTCGACGTTGCGCATGAACCACTCGCGCAGCGAGTATTCGTGCGAGTGGTAGACCCGCGAGCCCGGCTCGTGGGCAAGCGCCATCCCCGCTTCCAGCGCCTCCCGCGCCCAGAGCAGGTCCTCGCCGATCGTCCGCACCGACTGGAAGGGGACCCGCTGCAGCGCATCGGCGCGGATCGCGGCGCTGACCGTGTGGAAGTTCATCAACAGCCGCCGCTGCTCGGCGGGCATCTGCCGCCAGGCCTCCCAGTCGGCGATCCGGCTCACCTTGCGCTCCGGCGAGCCGCTGGGGTCGAGGGCGCCGTCGCGCTTGGTCAGCGGGTCGGCGTCGGGGTAGGGCAGCACCCGGCTGCAGGCGCCGGCGATGGTGGGGTCCGCCGCCAGAGTGCTCAGCAACGGCGCCAGCCAGCCCCGGTCGAGCGGCCGGCTGCGCTG
>JBQCEW010000273.1:0-4729 GCA_051959815.1 Solirubrobacterales bacterium | reverse complement strand
CGAGGAGGAGCCGATCTGGGCCGCCTGGCTGGGTGGCAGGCGCGAGCTGGCGGCCGAGGAGGCGCTGCAGGCGCTTGCCGATGCCGTCTCGGAGGGCGTTTTCGTGACTGTGGGCGAGCCCGCCGAGGGCCTCGCGGGCTGGCGCTTCAGCCACCTCCAGGCGAAGGCGGCGCTGCCGATCGCCGAGCGCCGCGGCCAGCGCGTCCTCCGCTACGCCGACGTCGCCGTGCTCGCCTCGATCACCCGCGACGACCTCCTCGCCAACTCGCTGCGCCAGCTCTACCTGGCCCCGCTCGAGCAGACCCGGGACGGGGGCAAGGTCGCCCGGGAAACCTTGCGCGCCTTCTTCGACGCCGACCGCAACGTCTCCTCGACCGCCGCCGCGCTCGGCGTCGATCGGCGCACGGTGAGGAACCGCCTGCGCTCGATCGAGGAGCTCCTCGGCCGCCCCCTCCAGGGCTCGCTGGCCGACCTGGAGATCGCGCTGCGGCTGGACGACTAGCGCGCACCCTCTCGGCTCGCCCGCTTCCCACTCTGATCAATCCTCGCCACGCGACGCCCCGAATCGGGGAAGCGCCACTTGCTCCCGCCCGGAGAAGATCGAGCCGATCGCACGAAAGAGAGGCAGAGCATGAAGAGGAACCTGATCTACGTCATCGCGCTCGCGGCCGGGCTGGCGCTGGTCTTCGCAGCCGTGGCCCTCGGCAACCTCGGCCAGCGCAAGGAAGAGTGCGCCGGCGTCCTCTGCGTCGGCGACAACGGCGGCATCTCCCCGTCGAGGCTCCCACGGCACGGGAAAGCCCCGATAACGGCGCGCATCATCGGCGAAATCGGCACCCGCGACGGCAGCCACCCGCCGGCGCTGCAGACCCTCTCCGCCGAGATCTCGAAGACGATCGCCGTCGACACGGTGGGCCTGCCGACCTGCAGCTTCGGGCAACTAACGGCGACCAGCACCGCTGCCGCCAAGCGCGCCTGCGGCGATGCGATCGTCGGCTCGGGCTCGGCCGAAGTGGAAGTCGCCTTCCCCGAACAGAAGCCCTTCTCCTCGACCGGCCCACTCGTCCTCTTCAACGGCGGCACCCACGGGCGGACCACGCGCTTCCTCCTCCATGCCTACGTCGACGTGCCGGCGCCGACCGCGGTCGTCGTCAAAGCGACGGTCACGCGCATCCACGACGGGCCGTTCGGCCTGCGGCTGCAGGCGCAGGTCCCGAAGATCGCCGGCGGCTACGGCTCGGCGACGAAGTTCGACCTGAAGATGGGCCGCCGGTTCACCTATAAGGGCCGGAAGAAGAGCTTCCTCGTCGCGGGCTGCCCGGCCGGCCGCTGGGGGACCAAGGGCCGGCTCCGTTTCGCCGACGCGACCGTGCTCAACTTCAGTCACACCTTCCCGTGCACCCCTACGGGCTAAGTGTGAAAGCCTGCTGCCCAGACGGGCAGTGACGGCTTCACGACGCATATCCCTAAGCGCCTGCGCTGTCGCGCTGGGCCTGCTGCTGCCGGCGATCGCGACGGCGCGGGCGCTTGCGTCCGACGAAGCGGGCGCCAACATCCGCCGCAGCCCGGGCGACTCGGCCACCTTCACCCTCGCCGGCTCGAATGGCTACTCGCTTTACTTCAAGAGCGAAAAAGGGGTGCTGACGATCGTCTCCTCTCGCCGCCGCCCCGCGCAGCCGACGATCTCGCCGACGGGGAAGCTCGTCCCAGCGAACCAGGGCAGCTCCAGTGAAAGCACCTACGGGACGCAGGGCGTCCCGCACGACCCCGCGACGATCAGCGCCGACCTCGGGAAGTTCGGCAGCGTCTCGCTGACCTTTCAACCCTCCGGCAAGAAGAAAGTGACCTGGGTGGACCTGGGATCGAAGAGCGAAAAATGCATCGGCGCGACCAAGATTGTGCGCCGGCTCGGCAACTTCGTCGGCAGCGTCAGCTTCCGCGGCGAGAACGGCTACACCGAAGCCGCAGCGATCAGCGTCCCCGGCACCGTCGGCACCTCGCCGTTCCGCAACTGCACTACCGTGCGCGTGGGCGGGGCCGGCGCAAGGGCGGTGAGCCAGGCGGCCGCGCCCGAAGCGGAAGCCTTTCTGAGCGTGCCCGGCAAGACCAGTCTCCTCGTGACGCGCGATTCCGGGAAGGCGCACTTCTTCGCCGCCAGCAGCGAAGAGCTCGAACCGGGCCTCACCGTTCTACGTACCGCTACCGCCGCGGGCCGCCGTGCACTCTTCTCCTTCCACCTCGACGGCACGCGGGCAACCGTGAACCCGCCGGCGCCCTTCTCGGGCGCGGCCGCCTACCGCGACCCGCGCGGAGGCCCGCCGAGCTGGACCGGCAACCTCAGCGTCGAATTCCCGGGGTTCGTCAAACCCTTGACCGGTGCAGGGATGCTGAAGCCCGTCCTGCGGCTGTTCCGTTAGTCCCGCAGCTCGTCCGCCAGCGTCGCTATCTCGCCGACCGTCGTCTCCAGCGCCACCGCCAGGCGGAGCAGGGTCGTGTAGCTGGGATTGCGGATGCCGCGCTCGATGCCGCCTACCTGGGTGAGGTCGGTGTGGGCGGCCTCGGCAAGCTGCTCCTGGCTCATATCGGCTTCGCGGCGGAGGGTGCGGATGGCCTCGCCGAGAGAGGCGTGCTCCGGTGAGCGGGGTTTGACGCGGCGGGCTGGCGGCACCGTGCGGGCAGCCTCTCGATTTACAAACCCAAGTGTTAGGGTATTTATGCTCTAATATCTTGCAGCAGCAGGGAGGTTCCCACCGGTTGACCGGGGCTCGGCGGTTATGCGGAGTCGGGGTCGTCGCGGGGAGGTCCCGGTAGTCCTTCGCGACGGATGCGGTCGGCATGGCTGAAGAGCTCCCCTAGGTCTTGTTCCAGCGCTTTGCTCACCTCGGCAAGCGTTGAGAGCCGCGGGTTTCCATCCCCGCGCTCGATTTCGCCGATCTTCGGCCCTTCCCAGTAGTTTCTTTCGGCGAGCTGTTCCTGTGTCAGTCCCAGCTCTTTGCGGCGTCGCCGGATCGACTCGCCAAACGCCGCGTGCAGAGGCGACCGCGGAGGTTTCTTGCGAGGAGGCGGCATCCACCGCACCCTTGCCGCAAAACCTCTCTTCCGGTAGAGGTGGTTATGCCCTAATCCGATGACGCCCAATGCCAACGTCGATGGGCGCGCAGCGCAGGTGATGGAACGGAGCGTGCAGGCGGGACCGCAATTCCTCGGCCGCCTCGGCAACGGCCTCGCTGGCAGCGCCGGTGACGAGGAAGACCTCGGTCGCGGGGTAGGTGCGCAGCTGGTCGGTGACGGTCTGGACGATGTCCTCGTCGCCGATGCGGGCGGTGGCGTCGACGCCGGCGCGGGCGAGCGAGGCGAGGGTGAGGACGAGGTTGCGCTGGGCGCGGTCGCGGCCGGGGCCGACGTCGCAGGCCCAGCGGTCGAGGAAGCGGTTGTGGGCGGGGGCGACGACGCGCACCTCTGGCTCGGGGTCGGCCGGATCGAGCGGGACCGAAGCGGCGGCGATTCGTTCCACCGCGGTCGTGTCCTCGAGCGGCTCGTCGACCACTACCAGCAGGTGCTCGCGCAGGTCGCTCGTCTGGGCGGGGACGATCGGGTGCAGCGGCGGCTTGCGCACCGCCATCACGACGATGATCCCGGCGGTGATCGAACCCTCGGCCATGCCCAAGCCGGGCCCGCCGACGTAGAAGGCGGCGACGATCGAGACGGCGATCGCAGCCACGATCAGGGGGAGCTTCCATGCGGTGATGCCCTGATCGGTCATGCCTTCGACCTTAAAGACTTGCCGGCCGGAGTCAATCCCCCTCGCGCGTGACAAGGTCGTGGAGGCTGCGGAAGTCCTCAGCGCAGGCGGGGCAGCCGTCGAGGTGGGCGCGCATCCCCGGAATCCGCTCGTCGGCCAGCTCGCCGGCGAGGACCAGCTCGACATAGCGGTCGAGCTCCTCGAAGCACTGCTCACAGGTCAGCTCTGGCGCGCTCGGGCCGAGGACCTTGTTGAGAATCTCGTCGTGCTTCATCACTCCTCCTCTCCGCCCGTTCCTACCCGGAAACCGCGCGCGGCGAGCGCGGCGCGCAGCTTGCGGCGGGCGTCGTGCAGGTTCTTGTAGAGGGCGCCGCGGGTTGAGCCGAGGCGCTCGGCGAGGACGTCGATCGGGACGCCGTTGAGGGCGACCGCGACCAGCACCTCACGCTGGCGCGGGCTGAGGCTGTGCTCGATCTCCTCGCGCAGCGCCGCGAACAACTCCGCATTCTCGGCGGGACGGCCCGCGGGGGCGCCCGCGTCGGCCAAGGCCATCCAGGCCTCGTCCTCGAGCGGGATCTCGCGCCCCTGCCAGGCCCGCCGCCGCACCTTGACCGCCGCCTCCAGCAGGGCGAACTTGTAGGCCCAGGTGGTGAAGCGGCTCTCGCCGCGGAACTCGTCGAGCTTGCGCAGCACCGCCATCAGCGCGTCGTCGGCGGCCTGCTGGGCGAGGTCCTCCTGGTCGCCGCCGCGCAGGTGAGTCAGCTCGGCGCCCCGCCGGCCGACCTCGAACCGTGCTGCTTTCAGCAGCAGCGCGTGCAGCTCGGCCACTGCCGCCTGCCCGCGCGGCCCTTCGGCGCGCAGGTCGTCCACCCAGGAACGGGCGGTCGCGGCGTCGGGATCTGCGGGCGTGGGAGCGGGCTTGGTCATCAGCGCGGTCGCCATGCATTGTTAGCGACCGCGCGCGCCAGGTTCTTACGCCATCGCGTG
>JBQCEW010000272.1:0-3965 GCA_051959815.1 Solirubrobacterales bacterium | reverse complement strand
TAACCCTCGGCGGACGGTTGGGGAGTGTCCGGCGAGGGTTACCCGGCCCCCTGGACGAGCCGCTTTGCTCGGCCGAGGAGTAATCGCTGCTCTTGGGCGTTGGTCGTCAGTTCAGCCGCGTGCTCGAACTCGGTCGCCGCGTCCTCCGAGCGTCCAAGTCTCTCCAGGAGGTCGCCGCGGACGCTGGGGAGGAGGTGGTAGTTGGCCAGCGCTGGATCCTCGGAGATCTCGTCTAGGAGAGCTAAGCCTGCTTCGGGGCCGAAGGCTCGTCCCAGTGCGACCGCCCGGTTCAGGTCGACGATGGGGGAGGGCTGGAGCTGGGAGAGGGCGTCGTAGAGGGCGGCGATCCGGAACCAGTCGGTTTCCTCC
The DNA here is from genome assembly GCA_051959815.1 of Solirubrobacterales bacterium. Lineage (GTDB taxonomy): Bacteria > Actinomycetota > Thermoleophilia > Solirubrobacterales > 70-9 > VAYN01. Next base: position 3,596 of record JBQCEW010000272.1, on the reverse strand, counting down.
GGCCGGAGCGCTCGGGCGTGGCAGGCGGCGATCGCCGCCTGGAGGCCGTAGGGACCGAGGGGTCCGGGCAGTGCTTCCGCACGCTCCAGCGCCCGCCGTCCGCGGACGATCAGCAGCGGGTCCCAGCGGCCGCGGTCCTGGTCTTCCAGCAGCACCGGCTCGCCGTCGGGACCGCGCCGCGCCGACAGACGCGAGGCCTGGATCTCCAGCAGCGCGATCAGGCCGTGCACCTCCGGCTCCCGTGGCGCCAGCTCGGCGAGGATGCGGCCCAGCCGCAGCGCTTCCTCGCAGAGGTCGCGGCGCACCCAGTCTTCGCCGGCGCTCGCCGCGTAGCCCTCGTTGAAGACCAGATAGACGACTTCGAGCACCGAGGGCAGGCGCTCCTCCAGCTCGGCTCCACGCGGCGCCTCGAACGGCACCCGCGCCTCGCGCAGCGTCTTCTTCGCCCGCACCAGCCGTTGCGCCACCGTCGCCTCGGGGGCGAGGAAGGCGCGGGCGATCTCCTCCGTCGTCAGGCCGCCGAGCAGGCGCAGGGTCAGCGCCACCCGCGCCTCGCGCGAGAGCAGCGGATGGCAGCAGGTGAAGATCAGCGCCAGCAGGTCGTCGCCGATCTCCTCGTCGGCGGCGGCCTCGAAGTCGGAGCGCTCCATCGCGAACAGCGCCCCGGTCTCGCGGGCGATCTCCTCCTGCTTGCTCTGGAGGTTCGACTCGCGCCGCAGCCGGTCGATCGCCCGGTTCTTCGCCGTCGCCATCAGCCAGGCGCCCGGGTTGTCGGGGACGCCGGTGGCGGGCCACTTCTCCAGCGCCACCACCAGCGCGTCCTGGGCCAGGTCCTCGGCGAGGCCGACGTCCTGGACCATCCGCGCCAGGCCCGCGACGAGGCGGGCGGACTCGATCCGCCAGACCGCCTCGATCGCGCGCTCGGCCTCGGTCACCGTCAGCCGCCGAAGTTCTCCTCGACGGCGTCCTGGATCTCCTGGGGGAAGTCCTCCATCTCGAAGACCCGCCGCACCTCGATCCGGCAGTTCTCGGCCGGGCAGCGGCTCGCCCACTCCAGCGCCTCCTCCTTCGAGCGGGCCTGGATCAGCCAGTAGCCGCCGACGACCTCCTTCGCCTCGGCGAAGGGCCCGTCGGTGATCGTTGCCTTGCCGTCGGTCATCTTGACGACGCCGCCCTCGCTCGGCGGCTGCAGCCCGTCCAGCGAGAGCAGCATCCCGGCCTTGCGCAGCTCCTCGTTGTAGCGGCCCATCGCTTCGAACTCCTCGACGTTGCCGTCCTGCGGGCCCCAGTCCTTCTCCTCGATTTCGGGGTACATGAACATCATGAAGCGCATCAGGTCCTCCTTCGTTGGGGCGGCGGTTCCGCCCTTTTACCTCAACGACGAACGGGCGGCGGCCAAATCGACAAGGACCGGACTAATCGTCGCGGGGGGTGATGCGGAAGATCGAGACGACCTCGGGCTGATGGGCCTCGGGGTGGACGACGTAGGCGCTGGGGCCACCGCCGAACCAGCCGGACGCTTCGTTGTTGCCGACGAAAACGCCGGGGTGCCGCTTGCCGTCCCCGTCCTGGACCCAGACCTTGTCCCCCTCTTGAAAGCCGTGGTCGATCGCGTCTTCGCTCATATGAGGAGTCTAGTCGCGGGCCAATCGAGTTTCTCGATCTGGTGGTGGGGGTACGGGTTCGGGGTCCACCGGACCCCTATAGGAGAGGAGCCGTAAATGGTCGGTGCTTTGATCGCTGCCCTAATCGTGATCGCCCTGGTGCTGGTGCTGCTGAAGGTGGCCGTCGCCGGAGGCATCCTCGGCCTGATCGCGATCATCCTGCTCGTCCTGCTGCTGCTCGGCCGCCTCTAGCAGCTAGCGCGGGCAACGACCGAGGCGCCGCAGCTTGCGCCGGTAGACCTGCATCGAGGAGTGCTTCCAGTCGCCATGGGTCTGCCGGCGCAAGCTCGGCACCAACTCGCGGTGGTAGGGGGAGCTGAGGCTCTCCGCGTGCCCGATCACGTCCCGGACCGGGATGTGGAATTTGCAGCGCAGCCACTGGGTCAGCTGGAGCGAGGCGTGTAGCTCGCGGCGGTTGCCGAGCGCGTCGCCGTCGCCATAACCGACGTGCTCGATCCCGATCGCGGTCCAGTTGAGCCCGACCGTGTGGCGGCAGCGGGTACGCAGGTTGACGAGCCGGAAGATCCGCCCCGAGGAGCCGACGACGAAATGCGAGCAGACGTTGGGCAGCTCGTGCAGCTCGACGTCGGGGACGTCCGGGGCGAAGGTGTTGTAGACGGCTCCGGCGCTACTCGTCTGCGACATGTGCTCGACGATCACGTGCGGGTGCCGCAACCGCCAGGTCCGTTCCCCGTAGTGCCGCTCCGAATAAGCCGCCATCTCATGCTTGCGTTTCGCCCCGAACGGAATCGGCCAGTTCGTGATCGCCGGCCGCCCAGCCTCGGCCGCCCGGTGCGCAGGCGCCGGCGAAGCCGCGAGAAGAATCGAAGCGATGATGGTGGCAGCGAGCCTCACATCCCGAACTGCATCAAATTCTCCACCTGCTGGGTGGATAAGTTGATGCAGTTCGGATTAGTCGCGGCCGAAGAGGCTGACCAGGGCTGGGATCAGCAGCGTTCGCGCTAGCAGGGTGTCGAGGACGAGGCCGATGAACATCGCGAAGGCGAGCTCGCGGAAGGCCTGGATCGGGATCAGGGCGACGGCGGCGAAGGAGAGGGCGAGGATCATCCCCGCGACCATGATCGCTCGCGCCGCGCGGGAGCCGGCGGTGCGGATCGCCGGGCGCAGGTCCTGCCGCTCGGCCTCGCTCCAGATGCGGCTGATCAGGAAGACGTTGTAGTCGGCGCCGAGGGCGAGTAGGAGGATCGCCGTCGCGATCGGGACGAAGAAGGCGAGCTCGCCGTAGCCGAGCAGGTCCTGGAAGACGTAGACGGTCAGCCCCAGTGCCGCCGCGACGACGAGGACGCTGACGCCGACCAGGTAGAGAGGCGCCGTGCGGCTGCGCAGCAGCACCCAGAGCAGGACGAGGAGGACGAACAGCGCCGCCGGCGCCACCCGCTCGAAGGCGGTCCAGGTGTCGGCGTTCAGTTCGGAGGCGATGCTCGTGTCGCCGGTCATCCCGATCTGCGTGGGGGAGAGGCCCGCTTCTTCCACCAGCGCCGGCATTTCGTCTTCGAGGTCGGAGAGGATCTGCGTCCCCTTGGCGCTGTCGGGGTCGGCGGCGAGGACGAGGACGTAGCGCGCCGCATCCCCGTTCTGCGAGATCAGCACCCCATAGGGACGCCCGGCCGGTTCCATTGCCGGCCCGACCACTTCGGCGACCCCATCCTTTTCCCCCAGCGCCACCTGCAGCGCCGCCAACTGCTGCCTGCGTTCGCCGATCCCCGGTTCTTCCAGCACCAGCATCGTCGGCCCGACCACGCCCGGCCCGAGCGTTTCCTGGGCGACGTCGTAGCCCTGGCGGACGTCGGTCGAGGCGGGCAGGCCGCGGATGATCGGGTTGCCGAGCTCGAGCTTGCGCAGCCCGCTCGCCGCCGCCAGCAGCAGCGCCAGGCAGGCGACGGCGACGATCGCCGGATGGTGGGCGGCGAA
>JBQCEW010000271.1:0-9065 GCA_051959815.1 Solirubrobacterales bacterium | reverse complement strand
GCCCCCTCCGCCAACGCCCGAATCCCGTCCTTCTCGAGCCGGTGGATGACCCAGTCGCCCAGACGCCGGGCGCCGAGACCCTCGTAGAAGTTCAGCGCCGGTTCGTTCCAGTCCAGCGCGACCCATTCGAGGCGGACGTGGCCGCGGTCGCGGGCTAGCGCCGCCAGGTGCTCCATCACGGCGCGGCCGATGCCGCCGCGGCGGTGCTCGGGGCGGACGTAGACGTCCTCGAGCCAGATCCCCGAACGGCACTCGAAGGTCGAGAAGGTGGTGAAGAAGATCGCGTAGCCGATCGCTTCGCCATCGGGGGTCTCCAGCAGCAGCGCCTCCGCCGCTTTCTCCTCGAACAGTGAGCGCCGCAGCACCTCGGCGTCGCCGGTGACCTTGTCGCTGAGTTTCTCGTAGTCCGCCAGCTCGAGGATCAGGTCGAAGAGGACCGAAATGTCCGCTTCGGTGACCGGCCGAATCTGCACGTCGTTGACGCTCGCGCTCATCTCTCCTCCACCTTCCCGAGCACGGGCTTCAGGTCGAGGACCGGCGTACCGTCGATCGCCTCGAGGTCGGCGACACGAACCTCCCGACCCTCGATGCCGACGACGCGCACGCGGTGGAGGCCGATCGGATTCGGGCGATCGGGCGAGCGGGTCGAGAAGACGCCGACCTCAGGCCTGCTCTGGTCTCCGCGCGGATGGACCACGAGGACGTCGCGATCGGCACGGTCAAGCCAAGTGAGAACCAGGAGCACGTCGCCCGGGGAAATTCCATCCAGCGCCGAAACGAATTCGGCGGCGATTTCCAGGGTCGTCTCCGGCGATCCCTCGTCGCCCTGCTTGGGTGCCGCCTCGCGGTCACGCAGCGGGGACGAAACCGATCCGATCGTGCGCAGCTCCATCGACGGCAGCCTAGGCGACCGGCTCCAGCCGGGAGTTGGGGCGCAGCTCACGGCCGACCTTGGCGCCCGGCTGGCCCTCGACGCAGACGATGTCGGCGGTGAAGTCGAAGGAGCCGCGCAGGAGCGCCGAGCCGACGCCGTAGGAATCGACGGGCGCGTCGACCTCGTCGAAGCTCTCGATCTTCTCGGCGGTGAAGCCGCCGGAGACGACGATCTTCACGTGGTCGTGGCCGGCGCCGTCGAGCGCCTCGCGCACGCGCCGGACGAGCTCGACGCTGACGCCGCGCAGGCCGTCCTCCCCCCGCTCCCGCGCCTCCGCCTCCAGCGAGCGGTCGACGAGGCGCTCGGAGGTGTCGAGGCGCACGCCCCAGAGCTGCTTGCCGATCGCGTCGGCGACCGCGACCGCGGTGCCGACCGAGTCGTTGCGGAAGTCGACGAGGGCGATGACGTTGACCTCCTCGCCGTAGCGGCGGCAGAAGGCGCGGGCGGCCTCGACGGTGTCGCCGCCGTAGGCGGCGATCAGCGAGTGCGGGATCGTGCCGCCGCCGCGCCCTCCCCACCAGCTCGCCTGGGCGTCGGTGGAGACGCCGATCGCGCCGGCGACGTGGGCGGCCCAGCCGTCGCCGGTCTGCACCTGCCAATGGTCGTGGCGGGCGGGGAAGAAGAGGATCGGCTTGCCGCGGGCGGCGTCGACGACGCGGCGCACGTTCGTCATCACCACCGAGCGCCGGGCCAGGGTGCCGAGGTAGACCGTCTCCAGGTGGGCGAAAAGGGCGTAGTCGCCCTCGATCAGCATCACCGTCTCGTGCGGCTCGATCTCGTCGCCCTCGTAGAGGGCGCTGACCCGCAGTTGATCCCAGCCGGGCTCCCAGATGTCCATACCCTGACGCCCGGCGCAGAGCTTCAGCACCGCGATCGCCTCGTCGATCCCGCCCAGCAGCCCCTGCTTCTTCGCGAACACCTGCATCGTCACCTGAGGGCTGCGCCCCTCGGCTTCGAGCAGCTTCTTGGTCAGAGCGAAGTAGGAGTCCGAGTAGTAGCTGTCGCGGATTTTCTCGACCGGCAGCCGGAAGGTCTCCGGCGCCAGCCGCTTCCTCTCCCCCATCTCAGCCCGAGCGAACGATGCGTTTCGCTTTACGCCTTGCCTTCGAATTCGTACTCGCGCAGGAAGCCCTCGAAGAGGCGGCGGTGGCCCTGCTCGTCGCGGAGGATCGCGATCACCATGTCCTGGGTGACCGGGTCGACGCCCTCGGTCTCCTCGACGATCCGCGTGTAGTGCTCGATCGCGCCCGTCTCGGCCTTGATCACGCCGCGGATCACCGAGACGACGTCGGTCTGGTGGTCCAGCCGCTGCAGAAAGCTCTGTTCGGGCCGGAACTCCTCGGAGCCGGGGACGACGCCGTAGAGCTCCTTGATCCGGTTGGCGAACTCTTTCGCGTGGCCGAGCTCCTCTTCGATGTCCTCGGCCAGGGACTCGCGGATCTCCTGGGCGCGGACGCCGTCGAGGTTGGTGGAGGCGGCGAGGTAGCTCATCACCGTCTCGATCTCCATCCAGTAGGCCTTGGTCAGCAGGGCAACGATGTCTTCACGGGTGCCGGAGCTATCGCCGCTGAAGATGCCCTTGTCGAGGCTCTTGGTCTCCATGGGATCTCTCCCTTTCTGGTCGTCTCTCACCGGTCGGGGCCTTCCGCTGGCGGCTACCCCGGGGGCGAGCGACGGAAACCGCGCCGGAGGCGGCTAGGCTGCCGCGCCATGGACACCATCGACCAGCTCCTCGAGAACAACCAAACCTTCGCCGCCGGCCTCGCCGAGCGGCACCTCGACGTCGAACCGCAGCGCCACCTGGCGGTCGTCACCTGCATGGATTCGCGGCTCGATGTCTTCGCCGCGCTCGGCCTCGGCCACGGCGAGGCGCACGTGCTGCGCAACGCCGGCGGCGTCATCACCGATGACGTGATCCGCTCCCTGGCGATATCCCAGCGGCGACTGGGGACGCGCGAGGTGATGCTGATCCACCACACCAACTGCGGCATGCAGACGATCACCGACGACGGTTTCCGCATGGAGCTGCAGGAGACGACCGGGATCGCGCCCGCCTTCGCGATCGAGTCGTTCAAAGACGTCGAGGAGGACGTGCGCCAGTCGATCCGCCGCGTCCGGTCTTCGCCGTTCCTCCCCCACCGCGACGTGGTCCGCGGCTTCGTCTACGACGTTGACACGCATCGTTTGCGCGAGGTTGAGGTAGAGGAGTAGGCGATGCCCACCGTCGCCCCTTACGGCTCCTGGTCCTCGCCGATCGGCGCGACGACCGTGGCCAGCTCGGGGCGGCGGCTGGGAGCGCCGGCGATTGCCGAGGACGAGGCCGTCTGGTGGGCCGAGGGACGGCCGGAGGAGGGCGGGCGCGTGGTGGTGATGCGGCGGGCACCCGGCGGCGAGCCGGAGACGGTGACGCTGGCTGGGATGAACGTGCGCACGCGAGTGCATGAGTACGGCGGCGGCGCCTGGCATCTGGCGGCGCCGGACCTCGTCCTCTTCGTCGACTTCGCCGACCAGCGCCTCTACCGGCAGCAGCTCGGTGAGGAGCCGGTGGCGATCTCGCCGCAGCCGCCTGAGCCGGGGGCACTGCGCTACGCCGACATGCGGCTGGCGCCGGACGGGCGCACGGTGATCTGCGTGCGCGAACGCGACGCCGAGCCCGAACCGGTGAACGAGATCGTCGCGCTGCCGCTAGACGGCTCCGAGGAGCCGCGGGTGCTGGCGAGCGGGCGCGACTTCTACTCCTTCCCGCGGGTCAGCCCCGACGGCGACTGGCTCGCTTGGACCTGCTGGGACCACCCGAACATGCCCTGGGACGGAACCGAGCTCTGGCTCGCGCCGCTCTCAGACAGTGGCGAGGAGCGGTTGATCGCCGGCGGCCCGGAGAAGTCGATCTTCCAGCCCGAGTGGGGGCCCGACGGCCGCCTCCACTTCGCCTCCGACCGCGACGGCTGGTGGAACCTCTACCGCGCCCGCGAGCCGGGGACCGAGCTGAGCGGCGAGGAGGGGTCGCTGGTGCAACTCACCGAGGAGGAGGCCGACTTCGCCCACCCGCAGTGGCTGTTCGGGGGCGCCACCTTCGCCTTCCTCGAGAACGGGGCGATCGCCTGCGTGCGCTGCAAGCGGGGCGAAGAACGGCTCGCCCTGCTGGAGCCGGGCGGCTGGGAAGCGGCGGACCTCGGGTTGCCGTTCACCTCCTTCGGGTTCCCGTCGCTCTCAGCGCGCGGAAGCAAGGTCGCCTTCGCGGCGGCGAGCCCGGAGAGCGAGACGGCGGTTGTCGTCTATGACGCCGAGAGCCAGGAAACCGAAGTCGTGCGCTCATCCAGCGACGAGGCGGTCGACCCCGCCTACGTCTCCCGCCCGCGCCCGATCGAGTTCGCGACCGGAGACGGCGAAGTCGCCTACGGCTTCTATTACCCACCGGCGAACCCTGAGTTCGAGGCGCCTGAGGGGGAAGCCCCGCCGCTGATCGTCGAGAGCCACGGCGGGCCGACCTCCCACGCCACCCCCGCCCTCGACGCCGAGTTCATCTACTGGACCAGCCGCGGCTTCGGCGTCGTCGACGTCAACTACCGCGGCTCCAGCGGCTACGGGCGCGAGTTCCGCAACAAGCTGCGCGGCACCTGGGGCGTCGTCGACAACGAGGACTGCGTCAACGCGGCGCTGCACCTGGCCGAGGAGGGCTTGGCGGACCGGGCGCACCTGGCGATCCGCGGCGGCTCGGCCGGCGGCTACGCGACCCTCTGCGCGCTCACCTTCCACGACGCCTTCGCCGCCGGCGCCAGCTACTTCGGCGTCGCCGACGCCGGGGCTCTGGCCCAGGACACCCACAAGTTCGAGTCCCGCTACCTCGACCGCTTGATCGGTCCTTATCCGGAGCAGGCCGAGCTCTACCGCGAGCGCTCGCCGATCTACCACGTCGAGCGGCTGCGTTCGCCGGTGATCCTGCTGCAGGGTCTGGAGGACAAAGTCGTGCCGCCGAACCAGGCGGAGACGATGGCGGCGGCGCTGGAGCGCAATGGCGTCCCCTACGCCTACCTCGCCTTCGAGGGCGAGCAGCACGGCTTTCGCAAGGCCGAGACGAATATCCGCTGCCTCGAATCCGAGCTCTACTTCTACGGCCGGATCATGGGCTTCGCGCCGGCCGGGAATCCCGAGCCGGTCGAGATCATCGGGCTTAACTGACGACGCAGTTCTTGGAGCCGCCTTCGGTCTTGCCTTTTTCGGGGAAGGCGTGGGCGAGCGCTTGGGCGATGAGCTGGGCGCGGGCAGCGTAACCGGGCGAGGTGAAGTGGATGCCGTCTTCGATGAACCATTCGTTTTTGACGTCTGAGGCCCAGTCGTAGATGCGCATGTTGGGGTAGGTGTTGCAGGCGCGTTCGAGTTCTTCGTCCCATTCGACCATGCCTTCCTTTGAGTAGGGATCGCCGGGCGGGACCAGCGAGCGCACGTTCACCCAGAGCACCGGTTCGTCGCCGATGATCGCCATCATTTTTTCGATCCGTTCGCGCAGGCCGACATTGGAGCCAGCGGCGACGTCGGCGGCCTCGTTGGTCCCCAGCGCCAGCACCCAGCAGCCTTTGAAGCCTTCGGCCTTCCAGGCGGCGGCGACTTCCTGCGCGTTCGGCTCGCCTTCGAAGCGCTCTTCGATCGAGCGCGCCCCTTGCACCTCCATGTGCGTTTCTTTGACGCCGACTTCCCGATAGCGGTTAGGGATGCGCTCTTTTTCGTTCGGCAGGTATTCGGCGGAGTCAAGGCCCTCGGAGGTCGAGTCGCCGATGTGCACCACCGCTTTACACGATGATTTGGTCGAGTCTTCGGCCTGGGCCTTGGTCAGCGGCGGTGGCTTCGCGACGCCGGCCGCGCGCGCCTGTTCGACCCGCACGGCTTCGCCTTCGGCGGTGGCGGAGTTCAGGCCCACCATTCCGGCGGCGGCGACGACGAGGATCAGGCCCAGGCCGACGATCGCCGCCCGCATCGGCGGCGCGAACGTCTCCCATTTCCAGCCGACGGCGCGGCGGCGGGCGAAGAAGCGGCCGATCGCCCCGTGGCGGATCGGCTCCTCGACGAAGTGCCAGGAGAGGCCGGCGATGGCGAAGATCGCCGCCACCTGCAGCGCTTTGCCGAGCAGGCTTTCGGGCGGGCGGCTGCCGGGGCCGGTGAGGACGATGATCGGCGTCTGCCAGAGGTAGATGCCGTAGGAGCGGACGCCGACCCAGCGCAGCGGCGCGGCGCCGACCACCTTGCCGAGACGACAGGCGGGGTGCGTGAGCGGCATCAGCACCATCACCGTCGCCAGCGAGAGGACGACGAAGCCGCCCTGGTAGAGGAAGCGGGAGAACTCGCCGACCTGCCAGATCATCAGGGCGATGATCAGGAGACCGGCGACGCCCATGCCGTCGAGGGTGTTGCGCGCCTGCGGGGTGATGCGGCGGTTGAGGCGGCGGCTCGGCCAGACCATCGCCAGGGCGCAGCCGAAGAGGAGACCGCCGGCGCGGGTGTCGGTGCCGTAGTAGATCCGCGAGGGATCCAGGCTCGGGTGGTAGAGGATCGCCATCTCGATCGAGGCGACGACCGCGATAGCGACTGCCAGCACGGCCAGCCGCGGGCGGACGCCGGAGGGCAACGGCCGCTCGTGGACGAGCTTGACGCCGAGCGACAGCAGGAAGGGCCAGAAGATGTAGAACTGCTCCTCGACCGAGAGCGACCAGAGGTGGTTGAGCGGGCCTTCCGGCGCGAAGCGGGCGAAGTAGGAGACGTTGGCGAAGATCTGCTCCCAGTTGTTGACGTAGAAGACCGAGGAGACGACCGCCTTGCGGAACTGGTCCGGCTGGGCGGGGCCGAAGACCGTCACCCAGGCGGTGACGATCGCCAGCATCAGGAAGAGCGCTGGCAGCAGGCGCCGGGCGCGGGCGCCCCAGAAGCGGAGGAGGTCGATCTTGCCCCGCTGGGAGAGCTGCGACAGGAGGATGTCGGTGATCAGGTAGCCGGAGAGGGTGAAGAAGATGCCGACCCCGAGCAGGCCGCCGGGAGCCCAGTTGAAACCGAGGTGGAAGACGATGACGGCGAGGACGGCGATCGCGCGGAGCCCGTCCAGCCCAGGCATATAGCGCTGGTTGCGCTTGACGGGTTCTGGCATTGGCGGCTCGGATGGTACGGATTCGGGTAGTCGGCACGGGAGCCCGCTTCGAAGGAGGATCGATGAGCCCCAGCGCCCCCGCAACGCAGCTTCCCACCCGCCGCCTCGGCGACTCCGAGCTGGAGGTGTCGGCGGTCGGCCTCGGCTGCAACAACTTCGGCCGGCGGCTGGACCTGGAGGGGACGGCGGCGGTGCTGGAGGCGGCCTTGGACGCGGGCATCACCTTCTTCGACACCGCCGACATCTACGGGGGCGGCGGCGCCAGCGAGGAGCTGATGGGCGAGGCGCTGGAGGGGCGGCGCGAGGAGTTCGTGATCGCGACGAAGTTCGGGATGGAGATGGAAGGGGTCGAGGGGGTGCCGGATGCGGCGCGCGGTTCGCGCGAGTACATCCGCTGGGCGGTCGAGGGCTCGCTGCGGCGGCTGCGGGTCGACCGGATCGATCTCTACCAGTACCACGAACCGGATGGGCGGACGCCGATCGCCGAGACCCTGGAGGCGCTCGACGAGCTGGTCCGGGAAGGAGTGGTGGGCGCGATCGGCTGCTCCAACTTCAGCGCCACCGAACTGGAGGAGGCCGACCGGGTCGCGCGCGAGCGCGGCTTTGCGCGCTTCGTGACCCTGCAGAACGAATACAGCCTGCTCGAGCGCGGGATCGAGGCCGAGGTGGCGCCGGCCTGCGAGCGGCTCGGCGTCTCGATCCTCCCCTACTTCCCGCTCTACAAGGGCCTGCTGACCGGCAAGTACAGGCGCGGCGAGCGTGCGCCGGAGGGGACGCGGCTGGCTGGGAGCGTTCCCGGGACCGACGAGCAGTTCGACGTGGTGGAAGCGCTGCGGGGGTTCGCCGAGGAGCGTGGGCTGGAGATGATCGACGTCGCGATCGCCGGACTGGCAGCGCAGCCGGCGGTCGGCTCGGTGATTGCCGGAGCGACGAAGCCGGAGCAGGTGCGCGCGAACGTCGGCGCGCTGCGCTGGGAGCCGTCCGAGGAGGACCTGCGCGAACTCGACCGGATCGCGCCGACGCCGCGGAACTAGCCGCGGCACGGGTGCCGGGAAGCGGTTTCCTTCTTCTTTTTCTTTATCTATCTCTGAGCAGCACCCGAAGATCAGAGGCAACTGCCTCCGGTTCGTCATCTAGCTGGTTCCAGGTGATGTGGGTGACTGAGTAGCCGGCGACGTGGAGGGCCCGATCGCGGGCGCGATCATCGCGGAAGGCGCTTTTGGTGCTGTGACCCTCCCATCCGTCGAGCTCGACGATCTGGCGGAGCTCCGGCCAGTGGCAGTCGACCCGGTAGCGCTTGGCGCCAAGGAGGATCCAGTCGTTGAAGCGGGGTAGGGGCAGGCGATACCGGCGCAGGAACGGCGCGAAGCGGTCCTCCAGCTTGCTGCGCTTGGGGCCGGGAGGCTCTTCCTTCAGGCGATTGAGGGCGATGCGGACCTTGCGGGAGCCCCGTTTGCCCGGATAGCGCTCCAGAAGGTCCCAGAGCGAGAGCCTGTCCCAGAGGTTCAGGTATTCGGCCTCCCGCAGCATCGAGACGATGGCATCCGCATCCACGGTCGCAGCCAGGTCGAAGATCGTTCTGTGGACGGAGGTCACCGGGATCCCTTCCCTCACCTCTCGCTCGTCGTCGGGCACCCGGGAGAAATGTCGGCGGATGTAGCGGCACGAGCGGCTTTTGCGAGGAAGGGTCACGTCCACCGCTCCTTCAACCGGATGACGCAGGCCCCAGAGCGCAGCAGCGGCTCGGTGACTGAGGACGGCATCGGGGCCGCAGGTCAAGACGGCTGCCATCCACCATCCCTCCTTCGATACGACCCGATGACCCACTGCGAAAGCTCCGGCGTGGAGTCGATGCAGTCGCCCAAGCCCTAAGCGGTGCCGAATCGCGTCCTCTCCCAACCCCAGCGCCTCCAGCTGATGCCTCCCCACCACCCCGTGCTGCCGCCCCGCCAACCGAGTCAAGGCAACCTCGGCTTCGCGAGTCTGCGAAACCCGACC
>JBQCEW010000270.1:0-15686 GCA_051959815.1 Solirubrobacterales bacterium | reverse complement strand
AGAGCACGAAGCGCGGATGAACGACGACCAGACTCCGATTAATGCACGGCCGAAGCACCGGCCTCCGGAGGTCCTCGAGGACCTCTCGCTGGCGCTGCGCGAGCACCTGATCTGGCCGGTCGAGGACCGGCTGCTGGGGCTCAGCGACCGCGGCCGCGCCGCCGTCGCCGGCGGGGCCGTCGTGCTGGTGCTGGGACTCGGGATCGGCGGCTACGCGCTGAGCGCCTCCGGCGGCTCGGAGCCGGTGGCTACGAGCCCCGTCGCCGCCCTGCCCGAGCGCGCCCCGCACGCACTGCCGCCCACTCACGCTCCGAAGCCGAAACCCGAGCCGACGCTGCACGGTGCCCCCCCTGTCTTCAAGCCCGCGAAGGACAAGGGCCAAGCGAAGATCGGAGCGGCCGAGGGCGTCGAAAGCGGCGCCTCAACCGCGGCCAACACCGGCAACCCCGCCACCGACACGATCTCCTCCTCCCCCGCCGCCACTGCTTCCGGTCCTGCCGGCGCTACGACTTCTTCCTCCCCCTCGACCGCCGCCGTCAAAGGGCCGCCGGCCGGGCCTGCCGCGGTCGCCGTCGCCCATAAGTTCGCCCAGGGCTTCGTCGTCTACGAGACCGGCGGCGACCTAGCCACCGTCGAAAAGGCCTTCGGCGCCACCGCCACCCCGGAGCTGAGCAAAGCGCTGCTGCGCCGGCCGCCGCACCAGCCCGCCGGCGTCAAGGTGCCGAAGGCGAAGGTCCTCAACGTGGTCCCGGCCCCCTCCCACGGCACCACCTACCCGCTCAGCGTCTCGCTGCTGCGGGTCGGCGTCACCAGCGAGCTGCGGCTGGAAATGGAACGGCTCAAAGACGAAGGCTGGCGCGTCACCAACGTCCTCGGCTGATGGAGAGGACGCACAAGATCAGGGCGGTCGTCGCGACCGCGGCGGCCACCGCGGCGCTGGCGGCGCCGGTCGCAGTCGCTCGCGCCGAAGCTGAAACGGCAACGGCGCCGACCACGGGGGAATCGCTCGAAGCGCCCTCGACTTCAACCCCTCCGTCCCCGGCCGCGACGCCGATCACGCCGGAACCGGCCGAACACTTCGTGCCGCCGCCCGCCGAAAAACCCGGCGTCAAGCACGGGGCGACGCTGGTTCCGCCACCGCCTCCCGCCACCCACACGCCGCCGCCCAGCGGTGGGGTCAACGCCGGCGGCAAGGGTGGATCGACCAAGGCCGTCACCCCCGAAAGCTCCGAACCAGAAGGCAGCGCTCCGGCGACGACGACCCCGACTCCGGGCATCTTCACGATCCCCTCGCTGCCCGCGTCGAGCTGCGCGATCAACGGCGTGCCGCCGGTCCTGATCCCGATCTACCAGCGCGCCTCCGCCCAATACGGCCTCGGTCCGCAGGGCCCGGCGGTCCTGGCCGGGATCAACGCGGTCGAGACCGCCTTCGGCACCAACCTCGGCCCCTCCTCGGCCGGCGCGGTCGGCTGGATGCAGTTCATGCCGGAAACCTGGGCGACCTACGGGGTCGACGCCAACGGCGACGGGGTCGCGGACCCGAACAACCCCGAAGACGCGATCTTCGCCGCCGCCTCCTACCTGAAAGCGGCGGGAATGCCGGCCGACACCTACGGCGCGATCTTCGCCTACAACCATGCCGACTGGTACGTCGAAGAGGTCCTGGCCAACGCCGGCTGCTACGCCGACGAAGTCGGCAGCAACTCCTTCAGCGCCCTCGGCCTCGGCCCGCAGATCCAGGTCCTGCAATGCCAGCCCGCGCCGGCCTGGAAACACCAGATCCCCGAGGAATACCTGCAGGCCTTCGAGGAGGCTGCCGCCCGCTACGAACTCGGCAAGCGCGGCGTCTGGACGCTGGCGGCGATCGCCCGGCTGGAGTCGAACTTCGGCCGCGGCATGAACAAGCACCTGCTGCGCACCGAAGGCGCGCTCGGCCTCGACCCGATGGAGTGGCACCGCTATGCGGTCGACGGCAACAACGACGGCAAGATCCGCCACCAGGACATCGCCGACTCGGCGGCGACCCTGGCGCGGATGATCTGGTCTCGCGGCAGCCTCCAGGCCGGCGTCTTCACCCACAACCAGGCCGAGTGGTATGTCCAGGAGGTCCTGCAGGAGGCCGGCGAAATCGAAGGCGGCTGCAAAGTCAGCTACATCGACTGGCGGATCGCGCCGCTGGTGACCGGCTTCGAAGCGCCGGGCGCGAGCTCCGTCCTCACCCCCGACGGCCTCGCCGCCGCCCCCAGCAGCGCCCCGGCCGCGGTCAAAGCCGTGATCGCCGCCGCCAACTCGATCGCCGACACCCCCTACGTCTGGGGCGGCGGCCACGGCTCCTGGTACTCCTACGGCTACGACTGCTCTGGCGCCGTCAGCTTCGCCCTCTACGGCGGCGGTCTCCTCGACACCCCCCTCACCTCCGGCTCCCTCGAGTCCTACGGCGAACCCGGCCCCGGCAAGTGGATCACCATCTACGCCAACGCCACCCACACCTACATGGAGGTGGCGGGCCTGCGCTGGGACACGGTCGGCGACGCCGAAGGCACCGGCCCCCGCTGGCACACCGACCCCCCGTACCCCGAAGGCTTCGTCGTCCGGCATCCGCCTGGGTATTAGCGGTTGGCGGTATGGAGGGGGTGGTGTCCCTCTCCCTCCCTGGGATTTTCGCCGCTAACCCGCTAGCTCTCGCCGAGTAGCCAGGGCGAAAATCAGGGACGCCGGTCGGGAGAGGGACACCACCCCCTCCTGGCGACAGTCTCCGGCAGACGCCGAACCACGAGGCCTTCCCTCAGCTCAACAGATCGTGGTTCCTTTGTCGTCTATGGCCGGACAAAGGAACCACGGCTTCGAGCTCCCGCAGGACCAGAGCGATCGCGTGGTTCCTTTGTAGTGCAGTAGCTGACAAAGGAACCACGGGTTGCTTTCGCCCCTCGGCGTCTGCCCGAGAGCTGTCGAGGAGGGTTCCCGTGCCCCTCCGGAGGAATGTTCGGCGATATGCAATCTGTCTCTTGCGCGGCGGAGCCGCGCGGCATGTTCTCCCCGGAGCGGAAGCGGAGGGGAGGTCAATTCCGGAGGAGGGGCATGGGAACCCTCCCCCACCGCGCTCGAATTGCGTCGAGCGGGTACGGTGTCGGCAGAGCCCATTCTTGACCTTGGGAGGCCGGAGATGCCGACGTTTTTGATGCTTACCAACCTGACCGCCGAGGGTGTTCGGACTTTGAAGAACAACCCTGGGCGCATCGATGAGGTGAACCGTGAGGTCGAGCAGATGGGGGTGAAGGTGATCTCCCAGTACGCGACCCTCGGGCAATATGACTTCGTCACTGT
The DNA here is from genome assembly GCA_051959815.1 of Solirubrobacterales bacterium. GTDB lineage: Bacteria > Actinomycetota > Thermoleophilia > Solirubrobacterales > 70-9 > VAYN01. The sequence continues at coordinate 12,362 of JBQCEW010000270.1, read as the reverse complement.
GGTCGAGGCTCCTGACGAGCAGACGATGGCCAAGGTCTCGGTCGAGCTGGGCTCGCGCGGGACGATGACGAGCCAGACCCTTGCCGCGATCCCGGCCGGGGACCTGGCCGGCTCGCTCTAGGCGCCCCGAGTTGAAGGCACTCGTCGTAGGGGGAGGCGGTCGCGAGCACGCGATCGTGAAGGCGCTGCGGCGATCGTCGCGGGTCGAGGAGGTCTTCTGCGCGCCGGGCAACGCCGGGATCGCGGCTGACGCGGAGTGCCTGCCGGAGGTGGCCGCGGATGACGCGGCGGCGATCGTCGTCGCGGCGCAGAGCAACGGCATCGACCTCGCCGCGATCGGCCCCGAGGCGGGGCTGGTCGCCGGGGCGGTCGACGCGCTCGAGGAGGCGGGCATCCCAGCCTTCGGACCGAGCAAGGCCGCCGCCGAGATCGAGGGGTCGAAGGCCTTCGCCAAGGAGCTGATGGCGGAGGCGGGCGTGCCGACTGCCGGGCACGTGCTGCTGCGCAGCCGCGAGGAGGCCGACGAGCAACTGGTGCGCGCCGGCTTCCCGACCGTGCTCAAGTCCGACGGCCTCGCCGCGGGCAAGGGCGTGATCGTCTGCTCGACCGAGGCCGAGGCGCGCGAGGCGCTCGACGTCTTCTTCACCGAGCGGCGCTTCGGCGCGACGACGGTGGTGATGGAGGACTTCCTCGAGGGCGAAGAGCTCTCGCTGCTGGCGCTCTGCGACGGCGAGAACGTGGTCCCACTCGCCCCCGCCCAGGACTACAAGCGGATCTTCGACGGCGACCGGGGGCCGAACACCGGCGGCATGGGCAGCTACTCACCCGTCCCCGGCTTCGGCGCCGCCGAGGTCGAGGAGATCGTCGACAGCGTCCACCGCCCCGTCGTCGCGGCGATGGCGGCGCGTGGCCTCCCCTTCCATGGCGTCCTCTACGCCGGCCTGATGATGACCGCCGAGGGTCCGAAGGTGCTCGAGTTCAACGCCCGTTTCGGCGACCCCGAGACGCAGGCGGTGCTGCCGCGGCTGCGCTCCGACCTCGCCGAGCTCTTCCTCGCCGCCCGCGAGCCGGGCGGCCTGGCCGGCGCCACGGCCGAGTTCGCCGACGAGTGGGCGGTGACCGTCGTCCTCGCCTCCGCCGGCTACCCGGAGTCCTCCTCGAAGGGGGACGTCATCCGCGGCCTAGCCGAGGCGGCAGCGATCGCCGAGATCACCCACGCCGGCACCGCCGAGCGCGACGGCGAGATCGTTACCGCCGGTGGACGGGTATTGAACGTGACGGGCCTCGGTGCCAGCCCGGCCGAGGCGCGCGATCGTGCATACGATGCCGCCAGCCGGATCTCTTTCGAGGGAATGCAGATCCGCACCGACATCGCCGCCCGCGCCGTCGAGCGCGTCCCCAGTTGACCAACAGAACCTCACCAACAGAATCAAGGAGCGAGATGAGCGAGATCTCAGAGGAGCCCCAGCCCACCGGGACCAGCGGGTCCGACCCCAGCGGCCCGGCCGATCCCACGCAGACGGCGACGATGGCGAGCGTCGAGGAAGCGTTCGGGGAAATCGAGGTCGACGAGCCGCACGTCGGGATCATCATGGGCTCGAAGAACGACAAGCCGAAGATGGAACCCGCCGGCAAAGCGCTGGAGGAACTGGGGATCCGCTACGAGGTGCGGGTGATGAGCGCCCACCGCGATCCGGAGCTGGTCCGCGAGTACTGCCAGAACGCGCGCATGCGCGGGCTGAAGGTGATCATCGCCGGCGCCGGGATGTCGGCGGCGTTGCCCGGAGTCGCCGCCGCCCACACCGACCTGCCGGTGATCGGCGTGCCGATCCTCGGCAAGAGCCTCGGCGGCCTCGACGCGCTGCTCTCGGCGGTACAGATGCCTCCCGGCATCCCCGTCGCCTGCGTCGCGATCGACGGCGCCAAAAACGCCGGCGTCCTCGCCGGGCGGATAATCAACGCGTGATCCCTCGCTACACCCGCCCCGAGATCGGGGCGGTCTGGACGCCGGAGGCGAAGATGCAGGCCTGGCTCGAAGTCGAGCTGGCCGCGACCGAGGCCTGGGCGGCGGAGGGCGTCGTGCCGCAGGAGGCGGCGACCGACGCACGCGCCAAGGCGGCCTTCACCGTCGAGGCGGTCGAGGAGCGCGAGCGGGTGACCGATCACGACGTCGCCGCCTTCGTCGACGTCGTCGCCCAGTCCGTCGGCGAGCACGGGCGCTGGATCCACTACGGCCTCACCTCCTCCGACGTGCTCGACACGGCGCTGGCGCTGCAGCTGCGGCGGGCGGGCGAGATCGTCCTCGCCAGCGCCCGTGGCTACCGCGACGCGTTGGTCGAGCGGGCGCTGGAGCACCGCGACACGCTCTGCGTCGGCCGCACCCACGGGGTCCACGCCGAGCCGACCACCTTCGGGCTGCGGCTGGCCGGCTTCGCTTTCGAGGCCGACCGCAACGTCCGGCGCCTGGAGGAGGCCTTCGAGCAGGTGCTGGTCGGCAAGCTCTCCGGCGCGGTCGGCACCTATGCCTCGGTGCCGCCGGCGGTCGAGGCGCGGGTGATGGACAAGCTCGGCCTGCGGCGCGAGGACGTGGCGACGCAGGTGGTACCGCGCGACCGCCACGCGGCGCTGCTCTCGGCGATCGCGATCGCCGGCGCCGGCCTCGAGCGCTTCGCGACCGAGGTGCGCAACCTGCAGAAAACCGAGGTGCGCGAGGTCGAAGAGCCGTTCGCCGCCGGCCAGAAGGGCTCCTCGGCGATGCCGCACAAGCGCAACCCGATCCGCACCGAGCGCGTCACCGGCCTCGCCCGCGTCCTCCGCGGCTACGCGCAGACCGGGATCGAGAACGTCGCCCTCTGGCACGAGCGCGACATCTCTCACTCCGGCGCCGAGCGCGTCGTTCTCCCCGACGCGACGATCCTGCTCGACTACATGCAGGACCTCGCGACCAAGGTCGCCAGCGGGATGAAGATCAACGAGGAGCGGATGCGCGAGAACCTCGGCCTCACCCACGGCGCTCTGTTCAGCCAGCGCGCCCTCACCGCCCTGGTCGAGTCCGGGATGACCCGCGACGACGCTTACCGCGTCGTCCAGGAGAACGCCCCGCGCGCCTGGGACACCCGCACCGAGTTCCGTGACCTCCTAGCCGAGGCTGCCCCCGACCTAGACCTCGACGCCGTCTTCGACTACAGCGCCTACCTAACCCACCTGCCCGAGATCTTCGAGCGGCTTGAAGCGCTCAGACAGGAATGACAGTGAGGCCGGCGAAGCCGTTGAGGGGGTCGAAGTCGGTGTCCTGCGTCAGTACGGGAATTTCGTAAGCGGCGGCGGTAGCCGCGATCCAAACATCGTTGGCGTTGACGCTCCTGCCCGAGGCAGCCAAGTAAACGCACATCTGCGCCCAGGCTCTGGCGACTTCATCATCAACGGGCAAAACTGGAAAGTGCGCCGACGCCTCCAAGGTCGCGATGCGCCGATCTCGGATCTCGATGCTCTCGGCTGCGAATACCCCCGCCCGCAGCTCCGCCCGGGTGACGCTCGAGATCGCGCTCGCGAATGACATCGCCTCGGATCTCAGCGCGCGGCCACTCTCAGCCGCGATAAAGACCGAGGTATCGAGAAGGCCCCGCTCGGGGCGCTCACTCATCGGAGCGGTCCGAGGTCATCGGTGGTATCCCCGGCCAGTCGCTCGAGGTCGTCATGCAACCCGGGGTCGGCAGAGAACCTGGTGACGATCTCCATCACCTCGTCGGGAGCAAGCCAACGAATTCGCTCCTCACGATGGGGAATCAAGTCAGCGACGGGCTTTCCTCGCCGGGTGATCACGATCCTCTCCCCTCCTTCGACCCTGCGAAGAAGGCCCGCGGTGTCATTCCGCAGCTCTCGAGAAGCGACTTCTACAGTCATGCTACGAATGTAGCACTTGCCAGCGGACGCTCCAGAGCCATAGGCTCGGAGCATGGTCCTCTACACCTGTGGCCAGAAGAAGAATGGGCCCGGATTCGCCCACCCGTGCGCGAAAGCCGGCAAGGCACTCGACGCGGCTGGCTACGAGTACGAGCTGAAGACGGTCGGCGGCTACCGGCTGATGCCCTGGACCTGGGGCAGCCGCAACGCCGACCGCGAGGAGGTCAAGCGCCTCAGCGGCACCAACGAGGTGCCGATCCTCGTGCTCGACAACGGCGAGGTGGTCTCCGGCTCCGGCGCGATCGCCCGCTGGGCGAAGGAGCACCCCCGCTCCCCCGCCAAGTCGGGCGGCTGAGCCGAGTCAAGTCACGGCGACGATCACTCCGGCGGCGGAGGCGATCACCGTGCCCAGCAAACCGCCCCCGATGATCAGCAGCGTGTTCTGCAGCCTGTCGAAGCGGGACGGGAGGAACTGTAAGTCCTCGTTCTTCGCCACCAGCTCGAACTTCTGGTCGATCCGCGCGAAGCCCTCCCTCATCTCCTTCCGAATCGTCTCGAAACCCGCATCCATCCGCCGGCTCAGTTCGTCCAGGCGCTCGTCGTTCCAGCTCTCCACGTTCCCCTCCTTCTCCAGAAGTGCCTCCACGGGAGGAAGTGTAGACGAAAGACTTCCGAAATGTTTTGTCAGACTGCGACCGGCTCGCGCGCCGGCTGCCGGGCGGTGAGGACCACCGGCGTGCCCGCCTTCGGCGAGAGGGTGATGTTGCGGCGGCCGGTGCGCTCGGGGCGGGGGTCGGCCTTGCGCAGCTCGCAGCGGGTCAGGACCTCGCGGAGGACGACCCGCATCTCGAACTCGGCGAAGGTGGCGCCGATGCAGCGGCGGACGCTGCCGCCGAAGGGGATCCAGGCGTAGGTGTCCGGCCCGTCCTCGAGGAAGCGCTCGGGCCTGAAGGCGAAGGGCTCGGGATAGATATCGGCGCGCGTGTGGGTGAGCCAGATCGCTGGCGTCACGTCGGTCCCTACCGGCAGGGTCAGGCCGTCGGCGACGAGGTCCGCGCCCAGGCGCCGCCCGGCCAGAGGGATCACCGGGCGCAGCCGCAGCGACTCGGTGATCGTCGCCCGCAGGTAGTCCTCCTCGCCCGCGGCCAGATCGTCGCGCAGGCGAGCCAGCACCGCCGGGTGGCGCAGCAGCAGGTCGAAGGTCCAGGCCAGCGCCGTCGCCGTCGTCTCGTGGCCGGCCAGCAACAGCGTCATCAGCTGGTCGCGCAGCTCTTTGTCCCCCATCCGCGTGCCGTCCTCGAACTCTGCGGTCATCAGCATCGAGAGGATGTCCTCGCGCTCCTCCAGGTCCGGCCGCGCCCGGTGCTCGGCGATCTCGGCGAGGAGCAGCTCGTCGACTTCGCGCAACTGGTCCTGGAACTCGGCGAACGGGCCCTGCCCGCCGAAGCGCCGCAGCGCCAGCGCCAGCACCTGCCGCCCCGGCGCCGCCGTCTCCTGCAGCACCGTCGAGAGCATCCCGCGCAGGCGGTCGAGCCGCGGCCCGGTGGAGACGCCGAAGACGACGCGAAGGATCACCTCCAGCGTCACCGCTTGCATCCGCGCGTGGATCGGGAACTCCCGGTGCAGCGGCCAGGAATCGACCTCGGCGCGGGCGATCTCGGCCATCGTCTGCTCGTAGGAGCGCATCCGCTCGCCGTGGAACGGCGGCAGCATCAGCCGGCGGCGACTGAGGTGTTCGGCGCCTTCCTGGATCAGCAGCGATTTCGAGCCGAGGATCGGCTCGAGGATGACGTTGCGGCCCGGCGGCAGCCCCTGCTCGCGCTGGCGGTAGAGCGCTTTGATCGCCTCCGGGTCGCTGATCAGCACCATCGGCCGCTCGAAGCCGACGAAGCGGACGCTGAAGGAGTCGCCGAAGCGCCGCCGGCAGTCCTCCAGGAAGGGGATCGGCCGGAAGGCCCAGCGCACCGTCTGCAGCAGCGGGGGGATCCTCGGTTCGGGCGGGAGCGCCACGGCAGCAGGATCTCACAGGTACCTGAAGCCGGGTGTGAGCTAGCTCGCAGATAAGCGGGACGCGGGTCCGCTCCTGCTCCGGTTAGCATCGGCCCAATGACGACTGTTGCCGAGCTGAACCTCCTCTCCTCGGGGAAGGTTCGCGAGATCTACGAGTGGGAGGACGACCTGCTGATGGTCGCCTCGGACCGCATCTCCACCTACGACGTGGTGATGCCGACGCCGATCCCGGACAAGGGCAAGGTGCTGAACCGGATGTCGGTCTTCTGGTTCGGGCTGACCGGCGACATCGTCCCCAACCACTTCATCAGCGAGGACGTGCCCGAGGAGGTCGCCGAACGGGCGATGCGGGTGCGCAAGCTGGAGATGTACCCGGTCGAGTGCGTGGTCCGCGGCTACCTCTCCGGCTCGGGCTGGAAGGAATACAAGGAAGGCGGCGCCGTCTGCGGGATCGAGCTGCCGGGTGGGCTGGTCGAGTCAGACCAGCTTCCGGAGCCGATCTTCACGCCGGCGACCAAGGCCGAGATCGGCGACCACGACGAGAACGTCGACTTCGACCGCGCCGCTGAGATCGTCGGCGACCGGGCGCTGATGGAAGAGCTGCGGCGGATCTCGATCGAGGTCTACAAGCGCGGCTCCCAACACGCGGCCCAGCGCGGGATCATCCTCGCCGACACCAAGTTCGAGTTCGGCCGCCACGCCGGCGCCGAGATCGTCCTCGGCGACGAGGTTCTGACCCCGGACTCCTCGCGCTTTTGGCCCGCGGCGAGCTACCAGCCGGGCGCGACGCCGCCCTCCTTCGACAAGCAGTTCGTCCGCGACTGGGCGAGCCAGCAGGGCTGGGACAAAAAGCCGCCGGCGCCGGAGATCCCGGCCGACGTGGTCGAGCAGACGCGGGCCAAATACATCGAGGCCTACGAGCGCATCACCGGCGAGTCGTTCTGAGCATGTCGACTTTTGCGTCCATATGGGCGCAAAACGCGACACTCGCCTCGGCGGCCTGGCCGCGCTGATCGTTAGATTGGCTCTGTGAAGGCGCGAGTGCTGATCCGGCCCAAGGAGGGCATCCTCGACCCGCAGGGCAAGGCGGTCGAGCGGGCGCTGCCGGCGCTCGGCTTCGAGGGGATCGAGCACGTCCACGTCGGGCGGATGGTCGAGCTGGAGGCCGAGAACCCGGAGCGGCTCGGCGAGCTCTGCGAGAAGCTGCTTGCCAACCCCCTGATCGAGGACTACGAGATCCAGACCCTGTGATCTGGGGCGTCCTCCAGTTCCCCGGGTCCTGCGACGAGCGGGACGCGCTGCACGCCTGCGAGGTCCATGGCGACGGGGCGCGGCTGATCTGGCATGAGGACCGCGACCTCGACGGCGTCGACGGGATCGTCGTCCCGGGTGGCTTCTCCTACGGCGACTACCTGCGGGCGGGGGCGATCGCCCGCTTCAGCCCGGCGATGGAAGCGGTCGCCGAGGCGGCCGCGGGCGGCGCGCCCGTGCTGGGGATCTGCAACGGCTTCCAGGTGCTCTGCGAGGCGGGGCTGCTGCCGGGGGCGCTGCTGCGCAACGTCGAGCTGCGCTTCCGCTGCCACCAGGTCGACCTGGTCGAAGAGGGCACGGGCGAGCGGCTCTCGATCCCGGCCAAGCACGGCGAAGGCCGCTACTACGCGCCTGACGAGATCCTCGATGAACTGGAGGCAAATGGGCAGATCGCCTACCGCTATGCCGAGGGCCACAACTCCAACGGCTCGGTCCGCGACGTCGCCGGGGTGACGAACGAGCGCGGCAACGTGCTCGGCCTGATGCCCCACCCCGAGCACGCGGTCGACCCGCTGACCGGCTCGACCGACGGGCTGGCGGTCTTCGAGCGGATGGGGCGGGTGGCGGTGTGACCGTGGGAGAGGCGAAGCACCGCGAGCTGGGGCTGACCGACTCCGAGTACGAGCTGATCGTCGAGAAGCTCGGGCGGGAGCCGAACGACGTCGAGCTGGCGATGTTCAGCCTGCTCTGGTCCGAGCACTGCGCCTACAAGCACTCGCGCAAGCTGCTGCGGCGGCTGCCGACCGAGGGCGAGCGGGTGGTGATGGGCCCGGGCGAGAACGCCGGCGCGGTCGACGTCGGCCGAGGGTACGCGGTCGCCTTCAAGGTCGAGTCCCACAACCACCCGAGCGCGGTCGAACCGTTCCAGGGGGCGGCGACGGGGGTCGGCGGCATCCTCCGCGACATCTTCGCGATCGGGGCGCGACCGATCGCGATCCTCGACAGCCTCCGCTTCGGCGAGCTCGACTCGGTTCGCTCGCGCCACCTGCTCGACGGGGCGGTGCGCGGGATCGGCCACTACGGCAACTCGATCGGGGTGGCGACGGTCGGCGGCGAGATCTACTTCGAGGAGCCCTACGAGCACAACTGCCTGGTCAACGCGATGTGCATCGGCTTCGCCAAGACGGCGGAGATGGTGCGCGCAGCGGCGGCGGGGGTCGGCAACTCGATCGTGCTGATGGGCGCCTCGACCGGGCGCGATGGGATCGGCGGCGCCTCGGTGCTGGCTTCGGCCGAGCTCGGCGAGGGCGACGAGGCGAAGCGGCCGACGGTGCAGATCGGCGACCCGTTCGAGGAGTCGAAGCTGCTGGAGTGCTGCCTGGAGCTGCTGGCGAAGGGGCTCTTGGTCTCGCTGCAGGACCTCGGCGCGGCGGGGCTGACCTCCTCGGCGGGCGAGATGGCGAGCGCCGGCGGGGTCGGGATCGACATCGACGTCGCCCGCGTGCCGCTGCGCGAGGCCGACATGGAGCCCTTCGAGATCATGGTCTCCGAGAGCCAGGAGCGGATGCTGGCGGTGGTTGAGCCGGCGCGGGTCGAGGAGGTGCGAGCGATCTGTGAGAAGTGGCAGACCGGCTCGGCGGTGATCGGCACGGTCACCGAGGGCGGCGCGATCCGAATCCTGCGCGAGGGCGAGGTCGTCGGCGAGATGCCGGTCGAGGCGCTGGTCGACGGCTGCCCGCTGTACGACCTCGATCCGGCCGAGCCTGAGGGCTGGATCTACGGCAACCGCGCGACGCTGGCGGTGGACGCGTCGCCGGAGCAGGAGCTGCTGGCGCTGCTGAGCGCGCCCAGCATCGCCTCCAAGCATTGGGCCTTCGAGCAGTACGACTCGATCGTCGGCTCGCGCACGGTGCGGCGGCCTGAGCAGGCCGACGCCGCCGTCCTGCAGCTCCCGGAGGCCGGCAACGCGATCGCGGTCTCGATCGACGGCAACGGCCGCCGCGTCGCCTGCGACCCCTATCTGGGGACGATCGACGCCGTACTCGAGTGCGCGCAGAACCTCGCCTGCGTTGGCGCCGAGCCGCTCGGCCTTACCAACTGCCTCAACTTCGGCAACCCCGAGAAGCCGGTCGGTGCCTGGCAGCTCGACCGCGCCGTCAGCGGCCTCGCCGACGCCTGCAACGCCCTCGGCGTGCCGGTCGTCGGCGGCAACGTCTCCCTCTACAACGAGGGTCCCGACGGCCCGATCTACCCGACGCCGGTGGTAGCCATGGTCGGCGAGCTACCCGACCCCGCGCAGGTCGCCGGCAACGCCTTTGTCAAAAAGGGCGACGTGATCGGCCTGATCGGCCCCTTCGAACCCAACCTGGCCGGCTCGGAGCTGGCCAAGCAGCGCGGCGAGCTGGCGATGGGCCTCCCCCGCTCCGACATCACCTCCGTCGCCGCCGCCTGCAAGATCGTCCGCGACGCCATCCGCGCCGGCAAGCTCAGCTCCGCCCACGACGTCAGCGACGGCGGCCTCGCCGTCGCCATCGCCGAGTCCGCCATAGCCGGCAACATCGGCTGCGAGACCAACGTCGAACACCTCCGCGAGCGCGGCGCCCAACCCGAAGAAGCCCTCTTCGGCGAGGGCCCCGGCGGCTTCCTCGTCAGCGGCGAGCGCAAGACGCTGGAGGACCTCGGTGCCGTCCTCATCGGCACCGTCGGCGGCGATCAGATCTCCATCGGCGCCGGCGACCGCAGCCTCGCGGTGAGCCTCACTGAGGCTGAGCGCGCCTGGCGCTCACTCGACCAGCGCATCTAACCCACGCCACCTCAGCGGTGGGACTTTTCCCCTTATAGGAGGGATAACTCCCACCGCTGGTACCGTCGTCGCGTGGGCAAGGTCTACGACGGCATCGATGAGCATCAGCGCGAGTGGATCGCGCAGCAGCCGTTGTTCTTCGTCGGGTCGGCGCCGCTTGACGCGGAGGGCCACGTGAACGTGTCGCCGAAGGGGCCGATCGGGACCTTGCGGGTGCTGGATGACCGCACGGTCGCTTACTTGGACATGGTGGGCAGCGGGGCGGAGACGGTCGCGCACGTGCGCGAGAACGGGCGGATCGTGGTGATGCTTTGCGCCTTTGAGGGGCCGCCGCGGATTTTGCGGTTGCACGGGCGGGGCGAGGTGATCCCGGCGGACGACGCGCGGTTCGGGGAGTTGTATGAGCGGGCCGACTTCGAGGCGCCGCACGACGTCGAGGCGGCGCGGCGGGCGATCGTCCTGGTCGACGTCACCCGCGTCGCCGACTCCTGCGGCTACGGCGTGCCGCTGATGAGCTACGAGGGCGAACGGCCGCACATGGAAGCCTGGGCGGAGAAGAAGATTCGCGTCGGCGGCGAGGCGGAGATCGAGGCCTACGTCGCCAAGAAGAACGCCGAGAGCATCGACGGGCTTCCCGCCTTCTGATCGCGAGTCCGTGAAAAAGCGTGCTCTACGCCCCTTTTCACAGACTCACGAAGTCAACGGGCGGCGCTGACCAGGCGCCGCATCAGGTCGGTCGCTTCCTCGTCATCTAGTTCCTGCTCCTCCGTCAGCTGCTGCCAGGTGCGGAAGGAAATCGCGTGGCCGATCGCAGCCCGGGTGCGGTCGCGCGCCTTGCCACGCAGGCCCCTCCCCCGCATCAGGATCTCGGTGATCGCTTCCATCAACTGGTGGTAGGGCGCGAACAGCTTCGCGACCATCGGCACCGAGGCCTCATCGCGCAGCAGCTTGTCGAGCATGGCACCGGCGCGGCAGTAGTAGGCGTAGAGCTCGTCGAGGGCGACCGCTAGCCGCTCATCGGGGCCGTCGATCTTCTCCCACCGGCTCACGTCGGGTGGCGGGTTTTCCGCGGCCCAGTGGGCTGAGCAGGCGCCGAACAGGACCTCCTCGTCGGGGAAGTGGCGGTAGACGGTCGAGCGCGGGACGCCGGCGTGCTCGGCGACGGCCTTCATCGAGGTGCGGGCGGGGCCGAGGCTGCCGTGCAGCTCGACGGCGCTTTCGGTGATCCGCTGCCGCGTCTGAGCCTCCAGTTCGGCGCTGCGCTTCATCTTGTAGGGGCGCTTTTTATCGGACATGTCTGTAGCGCCAATCTTGACAGATGGCACGGAGTCTGTCTATAGTTTTCGCGCGACATAGATGTCTCGCGAATTTGACTTCGCAGAACTTCACGAAAGGAACGAACTAATGGCAACGGTGATTGGTCCCAATGACGGCAAGGCAGGCTTCCTCGGCAGCATCGGGGTGCGGTTCATGATCGACGGCGAGGATGCGGGCGGGGATTTCTCCCTGGTCGAACACCCGCTCTCGCCGCGGGCGCTGGCGGCACCGCTGCACCGGCACACCCGCGAGGACGAGTACAGCTTCGTGCTCGAGGGCCGGATGGGCGGCCTGCTCGGCGACGAGGTGGTCGAGGCAGGCCCCGGCGAGCTCGTCTTCAAGCCGCGCAACGAGTGGCACACCTTCTGGAACGCCGGCGAGGCGCCCTGCCGGATCCTCGAGATCATCGCCCCGGCCGGCTTCGAGCACTTCTTCGAGGAGCTGGTCGACATGGGCGGCGTGCTCAACGCGACCCCGGAGAAGCTGGAATCGCTCAACGACCGCTACGGCCTGGAAATGCAGCCGGAGAGCGTGCCGGGGCTGCTGGATCGCTTCGGTCTGGTAATTGGCGAGCCGGTGGAGGCGGCGCTGCAGCTCGCATAACCCCGCAAATAGCTGGGGTCGAAGACGGACCGCGCAGCCGCAGGGCATTGCTACTCTCCCCGGGTAGGCAGCCTGTCTGCCTGCGCGTCCGTCTTCAATTCCAGCGAGGAATACGCGCACTTGACTCCCGAGAAGGGGTTCAGCTTGGATCGCCAGGGGCCGCGAGAGGAATGCGGCGTCTTCGGCGTATACGCACCCGGGCATGAGGTGGCCCGGCTCGCCTACTTCGGGCTCTACGCGCTGCAGCACCGCGGGCAGGAGTCGGCCGGGATCGCCACCTGCGAGGGCGGGATGATCACGACGCTGTGGGACGCCGGTCTCGTCTCCCAGGTCTTCGACGAGGAGAAGCTGCGGGCGCTGGAGGGCGACATGGCGATCGGCCACGTCCGCTACTCGACCACCGGCGGCGGCTCCTGGGAGAACGCGCAGCCGATCTGGCGCGACGACGGCCGCGAGCTCGCCCTCGCCCACAACG
>JBQCEW010000269.1:0-3892 GCA_051959815.1 Solirubrobacterales bacterium | reverse complement strand
ACCTCGGCGACGCGCTAGCGGCCTGCGTCCTGGTGCTGGGTCGGTCGGGCGGCTCGATCTTCGAGGTCGCCGCGGCGGGCCGGCCCGCGATCCTCGTCCCCTTCCCATTTGCCACCGCCGATCACCAGAGCGCCAACGCTGAGTGGATGCGTGCCGGCGGGGCGGCGACGGTGATACCCGACGCAGAGTTGAGCGCGGCGCGCCTGGCGGCTGAGGTCGGCGCGGTGCTGGGAGACGACGCGCGCTTGGAGGAGATGGCGGCGGCGGCGAAGCGACTCGCCAAGCCCGACGCCGCCCGCCGGATCGCCGACGAGGTCCTGGAGGCGGTGCGATGAGCTACTGGTCCGAGCGGCGGCTGCACTTCATCGGGATCGGTGGCGCCGGGATGAGCGGGCTGGCGCTGGTCTGCGCGCGGCTTGGCGCCACCGTGACCGGCAGCGATCGCAGCGACTCCTCTTATATGGAGCGTCTGCGGGGGACGGGGCTCGATCCCGCGGTCGGCCACGACGCCGCCAACCTGCCGGAGGGGGCCGAGGTGGTGGTCTCGACGGCAATCGCCGAGGACAACCCCGAGCTCGCGCTGGCGCGCGAACGGGGGATCGAGCCGATCCACCGGGGGCAACTGCTGGCCGAGCTCTGCGCGGAGAAGCGCCTGATCGCGATCGCCGGCACTCACGGCAAGACGACGACGACCGCGATGGTCGCCTGGGCGCTGCGGGCGATCGGCGCCGACCCGGCCTTCTTTGTCGGCGGCGAGGTACCTGGCCTCGGTCCCGAGGGCGGTACGGCCAACGCCGGCTGGGGCGAGGGGGAGTGGGTCGTCGCCGAGGCCGACGAGAGCGACGCCAGCTTCCTCCGGTTGCGACCGGAGATCGCCGTCGTCACCAACGTCGAGATGGACCACCACACTCGCTGGGGCTCGCTCGCCGAGCTGCACGAAGCGTTCCGCAGCTTCATCGGCCCAGCGCGCGGCCTGGTCGTGCCGGCCGACGAGGAGATGGGCTGGCTCGGGCAGAGGGGTGAGGAAGTCCGCTTCGACGCCGGCACGCCGGGTCCACCCGAGCTGCCGCTCGCTGTCCCCGGCCGACACAACCTCCGCAACGCCCGCGCTGCCCTCGCCGCGATCGAGTTGGCAGGGCTCGACGTCGCGGCCGCCGCCGAGGCGCTGCAGTCCTTTGCCGGTGTCGATCGCCGGTTGCAGCTCAAGGGCTCGCGCGGCCCGGTCCGTATATATGACGACTACGCGCACCACCCGACCGAGGTGCGCGCGGTGCTCTCGGCGCTGCGGGAACAGACCCCGACGCGCCTGATCGCCGTCTTCCAGCCACACCTCTACTCGCGGACGAAGGCAATGGCGGAGGAGTTCGGCGCCGCTCTCGCGCTCGCCGACGAGGCGGTCGTGCTCGACGTCTATCCCGCCCGCGAGGAGCCGGTCGGCGAGCTTGCCGGCGTCAGCGGCCTGCAGGTCGCCCAAGCCGCCGCCGAGCGGATGGGGGGAAGGCCGGTCTGGTGGCTGCCGCAGATCGAGACCGCACAGCGGGCGCTGGCCGACCGCCTGGACCACAACCAGGAGCTCTATCGCGAGGGCACCGTCCTCGTCACGATCGGTGCTGGCGAGGCCTTCAAGGTCGGCGAGGCGCTGGTGACGGAGGCGCCGCGATGAGCACGCCGCCCGAGGGAGTGTGGCGTGGCTATCCGCTGGCCCGCCTGACCACGGTGCGTACCGGTGGCGATGCCGACTGGTTCGCGCGGCCCGGCGACGAGGAGGCTCTTGTTGCCGCCCTGGCCTGGGCCGAGGCAGAGGGGTTGCCGATCGGTGTGATCGGCTCGGGCTCGAACCTGCTGATCGCTGACGACGGCTTCCATGGCTTGGCGCTGAAGCTCGACGGCGAGCTGGCGGAGATCGAGCGCGACGGCGACTGGGTCGTCTGCGGTGGCGGCTACCGGTTCCCCTCGGCGGCAGCGAAAACCGCGGGGTGGGGTCTCTCCGGCCTCGAGTTCGGGGTGAACATCCCGGGGACCGCCGGGGGAGCGGTGCGAATGAACGCCAACGCTTACGGTGGCCAACTCGCGCGGGTGCTTGAGTGGGTCGACGTCTGCACCGCCAGTGGTACCGACCGCCGGCAGCCGGAGGAGCTCGGCTTCGAGTACCGACGCTCGAACCTGCGCCCTGGCGAAGTCGTCGCCCGTGCCTCCTTCCACCTCCAGTCCGATGACCCTGACGAGATCCGCGCCACCCTCGCCGGCATGCGCGAGCGGCGGCGCGAGGCTCAGCCGTCGGGAATCAAGACCTTCGGCTCGACCTTCAAGAACCCCGAAGACGAGCGGGCGGAGGGGAAGTCGGCGGGCCAGTTGCTCGAGGCCGCCGGCTGCCGTGGTCTCCGCCACGGCGGCGCCCGCTTCTCCGAGAAGCACGCCAACTTCGTCGAGAACGACCGCGGCGCCACCACCGCCGACGTGCTGGAGCTGATGGCGGAGGGGAGGCGCCGGGTCTTCGATCGCTTCGGCGTCGCGCTGGAACCAGAGGTACAGATTCTGGGGGAGGTGGCGTGGCCGGCCGGCTGGGATCTGTAAGGGCGAGGCTGATTGCGGGGGCGGTGGCGATCGTCCTCGTGGTCTTTGCCGTCTACTGGTTCGTGCTCCGTCAGGAAACGGCCGAGCCGACGGTGCTGGTGCCGCAGTTGGCGGCGACGATCGGCGAAGGCGAAGACGCGATCGGAGTCGCCGCCGACGGGTCGCTGGTTCGCTGGCTGCCGCTGCCGGAAGAACCTCCGCTGCCGCGGCTGCCGCTGGAAGCGCCGCCAAAAGGCGGCCGGGTGAAAGGACCGGTGCTGGAACAGGTGCGCGTGCTCGCCGCCGTTCCCGACCCGCTGCAGCCCTATGTCGAAAGCAGCTACTACGGCGAAAGCGGGGTGGACGTCAAGCTCACTACCGGGATCGAACTGCGCTTCGGCAACGCTTCGCAAGCGGCGCGGAAGTGGGAGGACGCCGCCGCGGTGCTCGCCGATCCCTCCGTGACGGCGCTTGATTATGTAGACCTGCACGCTCCCGGCCACGCTGACTACGGAGGCTCGGGCCACGAACTGCCACCGGCCCCTTGAGGGTCTGAGGGCCTACGTAAACCGCTCTACGATGCGGCTCTGCAAAGTCTCAAGTAAAGGTTGAAGGTAGGTCTACCCTCAAGCAGTGGTTGAGAATTCAGCCTGCAGGATGCGTCCCGGCGGTTTGACAGAGGGCCGGGAATGCCCTACGTTCAAGCGCAATTTCCGCATGTCCTCCGGCAGCTCGAACCCTTGAGCATCGCTGAAGGCTCGGACGGAACAAAGGCTCAACTCAACTCAAAGCTTTGATGCGCCAAGGGAAACCGGGCGCTCTGGAGAAAATCGGGAGATGGAATCCACTTACCTCGCGGTCATCAAGGTCGTCGGCGCCGGCGGCGGTGGCACCAATGCAGTCAGTCGCATGATCGACGCCGGCATTCGCGGCGTCGAGTTCGTCGCCGTCAACACCGACGCGCAGGCGCTGCAGGCCTGCGACGCCGACATCAAGCTTTCGATCGGCCAGGAGCTGACCCGCGGCCTCGGCGCCGGGGGCAACCCCGAGGTCGGCGCGGGCGCGGCGGCCGAGAGCCGCGACGAGATCAAGGAGGCGCTGAAGGGCGCCGACATGGTCTTCGTCACCGCCGGCGAGGGCGGCGGCACCGGCACCGGCTCGGCGCCGGTGATCGCCGAGATCGCCAAGGAGGAGATCGGCGCCCTCACCGTCGGCGCGGTGACCAAACCGTTCGAGTTCGAGGGCAAACGGCGGATGCAGCAGGCGCTCGAGGGCATCGAGAAACTGCGCAACAAAGTCGACACCCTGATCATCGTCCCGAACGAGAAGCTGCTGCAGG
>JBQCEW010000268.1:0-3907 GCA_051959815.1 Solirubrobacterales bacterium | reverse complement strand
GTGTCGAACTGAGCGTCCCGCTTCGGGTAGGACTCGGCGGCTTGGAGCCGATCTGCACGGCTGCCGACCTCACCAGCGGATCGGGGACGCCGCACCAGGCGCGGCAGCGCTGCGGCGCGGCGCTGATCGGGAGCGGCCAGGTAACCGAGCAGTTCCCGAAGCGGACGGGTTCGCCCTCGGTGGCCGAGCCGGTGCTGATCTTCAACAGCACCGCCAAGCCGACCCCCAGCTACCTCGTCTACAGCTACCTGCCGCCCGGTCCGGCCTCGCGGCACGGGTCCGCTCTCGTCAGCAAGGACTTCGCTACCGGTGGCCGGGTGATCGGCCTCGGGTTTCCCGATTCGCAGACGGGTGGTGCGACGACGGCGTTCCGGTTCCGCTTCGGCCGGGTCTGGGGCAGGGGCGGCAGGCTCGGCTCGTTCATCAGCGGCGGGTGCCCATTGGAAGAGCTGGTGGTTACGACCACGGTTGGAATCCTCCCTCCGGTCGGCTCGCTGTCGGCCGAGGAGACGATCCCGTGCTGATCCGCCGCCTGCTCCTTTGCGCCTGCCTCGCAGCGGTGGCGAGCCTGGTTCCGGCGGCGTCCGCCGTCGCCGAACAATGCATCCCAAGTCAGAGCGGCAAGCGGTCTATCTGCATGGTCACCGACATAAGCCAGCCGATCCCGCCCGCCACCGGCCTCCGCTTCCGGGTTCCGGCTGGCGCCAGCAACGTCGAGCCGACCTATGCGCGGCTGGTCGAAGCCGGACCACCCGGCGGCATGGACACCTACGAAGCCGAACTGATCCCACCGCTCGGCGACCAAACCGAAGAAATCCAGATTGCGGCGCGAGTGAAGGAACCCTGCCAGCCGGTCCCCGAAAGCCCGCCCTTCTGCCCCGAAGAAGCGCTCGCCGCGAGCTTCGTCTTCCAGGCGCTCGCCCCAGCTGCGCACCCCCGGCTCACGATTTCCTACGGCGGGCGCGGCCTGGTCGCCACCTATCGCTTCGACGCCCGGACCACGATCACCGCCGAACTGGCGCTGACCCTGCACACTTTCCGCGGGAAGGAAGCCCTGCCGCTCCTGCACCGCCACCTCACCCGGACGGTGGGCCCCGGCGCGCAGGCGGTCCGGCTCGTCCTGCCTCGGCGGGTCGTGGCGCGGAAGTGCCGGCAGCGGAAATGCAGCGCCCTGGTGACGGCTCTCCCCTCGATCGCGCGGAGCGTGCCCAGTCAGTATGCGGGGCTGGAAGCGGCGGTGCCATCGCGGGCGGAAGCTGCGCTCGGCGGGACCTAAGCCGTCGCTGTCGTTCAATTCTCGTTGGTGCGCCGGGTCCTGCTGCCCCGCCCGCGAGATCGGACGGCAACCTCCGGTACTTCGAGGGCGACTGGTCGGCCGCACATCCGCTGGAAGCACAGGACCGGCTTATCGTCGTGGGTCGCGTCTGCCGAGATCATTACGTGCTCATCCGGAATCGAGGGACCGAGCTCGAGTTCCGGCGTATCGGTCGGTCCTAGAAAAACCGTTGCCTCATGGACGCCCCCGATGGGAATCCATCCGCGAGTGGGGTCCCGATGCAAGACCTCAGGTTGAACGAGCAAGTATTCCGCTCCGACTTGCGGGCACCGCTCACCGCTGAGAATCCAACAGTCGGGCGTATCGTCGTCGCGCCCGAGGATCAGCCGAAAGCGGCAATTTGGGCCGCCCCAAAGGACGGTCTCATCTCGCCCGGGAACGAAAAACGAAACCCGGTGTTCGGCTGCCGATTCGCTTTGCTCGCGATCAAGAGAGGCCACCCCTCATTGCACACCTGATTCGGCTTGCTTGTCAACGCTGGCGGTCTTCATTCTCTCTTCGATGTCCAGGGTGAACCAAACCTGCCGAGTGCTTTCCCACTGCTGGATGAGCCAAGAGTTGTCCGCCCGGACTTGCCAGCCCGGGCGAAACGGATGATCGAAGTTGCTAAGGGCCTCTTCCAAAGCTCTGACGGCGCGATGGACCGTGCACCACGGCTTCGCTTGCTCAGGCGGGCTGGCTGGATGCAACATGCAGCGACAGGTGTCCAGCCACTTATTCCAATGGCCCAGCAGCTTGTCGCCGCGCATAGTGTCATCGAGGAAGTCAACGAAGTCGGTGGAAGAGTCGCGATACTCCTCAACCAGGCGCGCATCATCGCGGTGGGTGAACGGGGAGACCTCTTGCAGCTTGTACATCAAACGGTTGACCGCTGCGACTTGTGGGTTGTCCGCTTCTTTGTGCGGCAGCAGGTAGGCCGAGCGCAGCCCCACATATGCGACCAATAGAGAAACCGAGCTAACCCCGGTTGCGTTGTCATGTAGCGGCGGCTCATGCAACCCGCGGTCGAGCTTTTCATAGAACGTCTCCGTCCCGCTACGAACCCGATCGAGCCAGTCTTGGAAGGGCAGCGGCGTCGAGTCGATCGAAGTTTTGTCCTGTCGGAGAGGCGGTTGAGACTGGTAAGTGCGAAGCAACCGCGCGATATGGAGGTAGAGACGCGGCAGGTAGTGGCTACGGAGACCTTCACCGCTTTCACCCCACCCGTATTTGCGCGCCACGGCCATCCGTCGCTGTTGAGCGCTCTTGCTGGCGTGGGCGGGGTCGATCGAGAATATGCACCGGCCGATCCAGGTGGGCGACTCCTCACCGCGCCGGTAAGGGAATGACTCGTCGAGGTTCGACACGACGCTCTGAAGAACTTGCTCAAGAGCTACCGCACGGCTGTACAGATTGTCGTCTTCGGCCAGATCGCGAACCGCCGGTAGGTCCAGTAGTAGCTGGATGTGTTTGGGGCGGTGAAGGATCGCGGGGGCGGGGCCGCGGGTAGCGCGCTCGGATACCGCTCGGGCGTACTCGTCTAGTTCGGGCGAAGTGCCTTTACGGGGCATGACGCGGGCACAAATCGTATCTGGCGGTCGCCCCCAGTTCGCCCCCAGCACGTCCCCAGTCGGGAGATCGAGACTGTCACCGGTATTCGTCAAATCACAAGGAGGTAGTCATGTCGACCGAGCTAATCAACGTGCGACCGCGGTCCCTCTCGCGATCAGAACGGCAAACTCTCGCCCGCCTGCAACGGGCGCAGCTCCCGGCGCGCGAAGCGGCGGCCCAGATCGACGGAGCCGCGGGAGCGGCCGCAACGGCGCTGCGGAACGCGGCGCAACTCTCGGCCGCGGAGGAGCAATACATAGGGCTCGCTCCGCTCGGGGAGCGGCGATACGCCCGGATCATCGACACCTACACGCTGGTCGCCAGCGAGATCGTCGCTGGTCTCGCCCGGCCCTGGCTCTAGAGAGGCCTCTCATGGAGACCCTCATCCATGTCGCGGAATCCATCGGTATTGCCGTCGCGATCCTGGCGCTTCTTGCTCTTTTCCTGCTGCCGCTGGATGAGCCGGAGGCCATCTCCGCGGAGGAGCTGCTGCCCGATCAGGAAGCCGTTATCGCGGCCATGCAGATAAACGATCTCGCCTTCGCCGCCGAGCGGGCCTTGTTCGACGCGGCGGTCGAGGCGAGGCACGCAGAAGAGGAAGGGGGGAAGTAGCGATGCGGGCCGTGGCGGACGCGCTGTTCGCGGTCCTGGCCATCCTCATCACGCTGGCGCTCGCCGGCGACAGGATCGCCAGGGCGCTCAGCGCCGCCACGGTCCCGCTCTGCGTCCTCTTCGTGGGGCTGATCGTGACCCGCCTCGCCTGGTTCTACACGTCCCGGTGGTGACCTCAATCTCCGCTGTTGACTAAATCAACAGACAGCGCGACGATGGATGTGTTGACTAAATCAACAAGAACGTATGACCCGACAAATCCGCATCAGAACGAAGTCACGCAGGCCGCTGGGAGCGGACCAGTTGGCGCTGGCCTTTCTGCTCCACGCCCGCCAGGTGCGCCAGGAACAGAAGGACGCTGAGGAGAAG